>JACERO010000082.1 GCA_013911135.1 Candidatus Nitrosopumilus sp.
AATTATGTTAACAATTTCATTCATCGCATAACTGATAAAGCATTAGAAAATAGATATGAATCATCTACAGAACAATCACACAATATGACACTTGAAAGAGTATTAAACACAATGGAGGAATACGATATTGTTGCATTACCCTTAACAGAATTACAAAAAGCCACAATACAACAAAAAGTTGAATTTATTGATGTCTTAGTTTGGTGGTATACTTCTCCAGTTATGGAAGATAAAATTATAGACATTCTTAACAGTGAATCATCAACAGAGAATTTCAATAGTTTAGTAGATTGGAAAGTAATTCTAAGTGAAGTAGGGTTAAAATTCATGCAGCTAAAACCTGTACCTCCAGATATATCTATAGGAGATCTTGGTAAAATGGACAAGGTCACCATGGCACTAGAACGTGCTCCAAAATATATGGGAGAACAGCTTTCCATGATGTGGGAATTTGTAAAAGATTGGTTTGTTCCTGCATTTATCGCAGCACTTATAGTAGTAGCAACTGCATTTTTGGCAGGTGGTCCTGCAGGTGTTGTAGCACTTGCTGGTGCTCTTGGTACTGTATTGTCATATCTTGGACCACTTTTAATGTATGCAGGAATAACATTGATGGCATATAATTTCACACGTGGACTTTTACATGCATTTTATGCAGAAAATGATGAAGAGTTAGATACTGCTGCAGAATATTTTGCAAGCGGAATGTTAGATGCATTAGGAGAAATTCTTGGATTAGGTTTAGTTCGTCTAGTAAAATATGCCAAATCATTACCTTGGCTTCAAAAATATTTGAGAGCAGCTCATGGTGCTGATGCAGTTGATGACGCTTTGCGTCAATCAGAAAATCTTGTTCAACAGGGAGATGAATTAGCGAATGTAACACATGCAGATGAACTTGATGAAATTATTCATGCTGATGATGTATCTGATTTATCTCATGTTGAAGATGCTACTAATGTTGAAGATGCTACTAATGTTGGACCTGCTACTAATGTTGGACCTGTGAGTAGTCCTCCTTCGGTTCCTTCTGGATTAAAATGGAAATCACCTGCATCACAGGGAAGAATACGTGATCTACCTGATGACACCATATTAGATTTGCCAGCAACACACGGTGAATTGACTGGTATAGGTTCAAATGCTCCTCCAGGTAGAGCTTGTCGTATGATTCTGGCTATCTAATTCCATCTATGCTTACCAAACCCGGAAGGCCATTAGCAGGAAGAATTTCATCAAATGCACTTCCAGCAATACCTATGGAATCTGCTTTTAATCAGCTTGGAAATCATATGAAACACAATTTTGGACAAGAAGAGTTCCAGGTTCTACAGAACGTATATTTTTAGAAATAACTCCTCAAAGAGCAAAAGATTGGGTTAAAAAACTACATGATATTGGGGTTCCGAGAGAATCGTTAGAACAAGTAATTGCTACATTTGACGATTTAGGATTTTGGTAATTATTTCTAAATATATTATGTTTATTAATAAAAAAAATTAGAGATCAAGATTATTTTTCATTTGAAGCACAGTTTTTTCCTTTGTTTGGTATCCAATATTGATTATACGTTTGCCAACTAAGATGATCTGCAGGAAAAACATCAATATCTTGATGCCTCCAAAAACTTCGAGACAGGGGGACCCTGGTGCCCAATTATCTGGAGTTCCTGCTGCATGGCCAGATGTTATTAAATTTTCTTGTTCATCATATGTACATTGTTGATCATGCGCCGTATCTTTACCTGAAGAATATGTATCGGTTGATCTAAATTCGAAAAAGGCACCAGGGTGATAAGTTTGAAGAAATGGGCTATGTTGCTCTGTCCATTTTGTAGTAGTTGGATTGCGCGCTAGCTTCACAGTACACGGACAATCAGGAAGCACATCGAGCCATCCAGGATTTTCTTTTTCTAACCCCTGAGCAATTTCTAATGCTCTTTTTTCATTTGGTGTTTGGGTTGTATCTTCTGGTGTTTGGGTTGTATCTTCTGGTAATGATAATGATTGTTTTTCAATGACCACACTGCGTCTTTCGGGTCTTGAACCAGGCGTGCACCATGTTTGTAAAGTGCTGTGATCTGAGTTACAGGTATGCCTTCATGTAATAATACTGAACTAGCTTTATGTGCTTTCCAACATGATAAATTTTCATTGTAATCAGATGCGCCTTCCTCACTAGCATATCCATGAATTAATAGATTATCGGTAGGTTCTACTGTTGTAACAAAATCCTGAAGTCGTCTTTCTTCTCCATCTCTAAAATTATCACAATCTCTAACAAAAAGAAATCTTTCCCCAAGAACCTCATCTGTAACAGCAACACAACCTCCGACATCACCAAGCTCCTGTGATCCACAAGCACGTTGAATCATACGATGTACTCCAAAATATGA
>JACERO010000085.1 GCA_013911135.1 Candidatus Nitrosopumilus sp.
GCCCTGCGTACACAGCATCCCGGTGCTGTCTGCTCTGCTTACACAGCATCCCGGTGCTGTCTGCCCTGCTTACACAGCATCCCGGTGCTGTCTGCCCTGCTTACACAGCATCCCGGTGCTGCCTGCCCTGCTTACACAGCATCCCGGTGCTGTTTGCTCTGCCTACACAGCATCCCGGTGCTGTCTGCCCTGCTTACACAGCATCCCGGTGCTGTTTGCCCTGCGTACACAGCATCCCGGTGCTGTCTCCTCTGCTTACACAGCATCCCGGTGCTGTCTGCTCTGCTTACACAGCATCCCGATGCTGTATGCCCTGCTTCCAGTGCATGCTGCCTGCCCTACTTACGTCATCTCCGCCAAACTCTCCTGCTTCAGGTGTGGCCCGCATGGTGCTATTGACGCCGTGTCATACTGTTGCCAGCCCTACGCGTTATGTACCCTCAGCATGCACAGACTATGTAGATTTTAAGTGGCCTGGACGGGCCGTCCCTATGGAAGGGAGAATGTGGTCGAGCTTTGACAAGCTGTGATTTCTATTTAGTGCCACCCCTATGAAAGGCTGCATGTAGCCCGCCTCTCGATCGCTAGCCCCAGTACCATGCAACTATTGATTATGTCATGCCTCTCACTCGGTGGTTGGACCCTGGGCTCCGCCGTGCCGCTCCGGAGAGCCTGCTGCACCAACTGTGTCACGGTAGCCTGAAGCTCCCCCAACTGCACTGTTGACAGCCCTGGGGTCCCCCCTGCCACATTGTCTGCTCCTTCCGCAGTGGCCGGAGATGACTCCCTCCGCGTGAAGGCCCCTGCGGCGGCGGCTCTGGTGGTTGCTGCTCTGGTAGAGGCCCCTGCACCTGATCCGGCTCCAGCTCGTCCCTTAGTTCTCTTTCCGCGAGGCATTGGCAAGCTAACAGTGGCTAAAAGTAAGCTACGCTGTGTATCTACAAAAGTAAGCTACGCTGTGTATACTCTCCCCAGCTAACTGACAGCTCACAGTGCAAGACTCTGCACGCATCGAACTAGATGACCCCGCCCATCCCGCACGCGCTATATAGCTTCCTCCACTCAATATATTAACTTAGGTTAACGGTGCCCTTTAACCTTCATTTCCCTTGGGGGTTCTTTTTGCAAAAAGGGAGTTTAAATGGGTGTGGCTTGGCTTACAATATGTACCGTATAAATTCGTGTATATAGAACATCTCAAAAGGGGGGTTTACCGAACCCCCCACCCCCCACCCACCCACCCACCCTGCATAAGGGCCTGTTATTGTATTTTGTAGCTGAAGTTGTAGCTACTATGAAGCTTTCTTGTAACTTTACAAGCAATTTTGGACATTTTGCATAAAGTATTTACTATCACACAGCAGATTTATTGTCAAAGCAGTGTGAAATCAAGAAGTAGCGCATTGAAGGCCTAGGAATGAGGCTAACAGGAGACTATGCCACACGCCAGTAGTTATTAAAAAGTGCACTGCTAGCTAATGCACAATTTCAATCCTCCACTCTTCATGTACCTTGCCCCTAGCCTTATGCTACAGTACCATTTGCTATTCCTGGCAGCATGAGGAGTGCAGTTGCAGTGAAGTACATGAATTCCATCTTGAAGTCCTAGTCCTTTGTTCACTGAGCACTAGTTATTGTCAGCTGCCTGATAAGCAGAATGTAGTCCCTAAACATCAGGGACAGTCCCAGAATTTGTAGCTACTCTCCCAGGATTTATGCAGACCCAGTGCTTGTAATGCAGTATGAGTAGCTACATACAACCAAGAGGTGGAAAAGCGACATGCATACAAGGTGTGGCAAATGGGTGTGGCCTGTCCCTCATTAATAAGTTGCCAGTTGCAATTACAAAACTCGGCAGAGGTTTAAGATGGCCTCACCAACATGGTCGAGTACGTTCTGCAGGTCACAGGCCACACTGAGGGCTCTGCTTCGTTTGACAAAAATATGACTGCTAAATTCAATAATTTTTAGTAGCTATAAAAGTCAATTAGCTAGCTATCAATCATAAGTCACTTTTTCTATACCGTGCTTGGTGCACTTATTCAAGCAGCTACATCTGTATAATATAAGTGTGCTGCACTAGACTGTGCGAGTTAGAAAAATTTTGGGAGGGTGCATGCATATGTATTAGTTTTAAAGCATGACCACGAGAATTGTAGAGGCTTTATTGTCCCCGAGTCCGAGGGCACAGAGCCCGAGTGCGAAGGACAATAAAGCCACTACAACCTGAGGTGGGAACTGATTTACAGCCAATCACGACATCACACTGAAGCTACTATGGGATTATTCCTCCACCAGCATCCTACGACTATGAATAGCTATATGTGGTGAGAGTTCATGCTAATTGTAGCAATTCCCACCAAGTGACGTATTAAGCAGCACCATCGTAGCTACTAGTTATGCTACCTGTATATGCTGTTTCCTCCTCACATTTGTGAACTGCTCACCCCAACAGCAGCCTGAATACCTGAAGATGTGGTGAGAGTTCACTAATCCAGTTGCAGTTGTTAGCTATATCCATTGTAGCATTCCCCGCCAGTGATGTAAGCAGCACCATTGTACTAGCTATGCTATGTACCTGTATGCTGTTTCCTCCTTGCAGTTGTGAACTGCTCACCTTAACAGCAGCCTATGACTATGAATA
>JACERO010000084.1 GCA_013911135.1 Candidatus Nitrosopumilus sp.
TCTTTAACCACCGAAGCATACTCAATTTTCTTAAACAAGTTCTGGTTATAAGCAGTAAATGGCGAGAATGAATACTCCAAGTTGTATAGGTTTTTATGGGTAGCTGAATAGCGTAATTTAAAAATAGCGTTAAGTTTATTGAGCGCCGATTTTGAAAAATCACACTCCATATTTTGCGGCTCGTCCAGCACCAAAACTGGCTGAGTTTGAGCAATAAACTCAATCATTTTGCCTTGTGTATCATCACGCCTATCTTCGTTAATAATATTATTATCCGAATTAAACGCCTGAATACTCATCACTAAAATACTCAATTCATTACTGCTGGAAAAATCTCTCAATAAACTAATTTTTCGCCGACTTTCACCCTCATAAGCAAACACAATACGATTGGTATTAAAACTTTTATAAAAATGCGAATGCGTGCTGCGTAAGGTTTTTAACACCCCCTCACGCACTGCCACAGATGGCACAATAATAATAAATTTAGACAGTCCATAACGCTGATGTAGTGCAAAAATCGTCTTTAAATAGACATAAGTTTTACCCGTGCCTGTCTCCATTTCCACTGAAAAATCACGCAAATTCTGCTCATCAATCTTTCTATCGGGTTTGTCTAAATTACGCTTTTGAATGGCGGATAAATTGTGCCTAAGTTTGTCATCATCAATCAACAACTGATTAGCCACAATGCCAAAATGTCCACCCCCAGAAAGGCTAAAACCCACATCATCCACATTGCCAATAAACTCATCCGCAAACAAATCCACCACCGCATCTACCGCATCGGTTTGATAATCTAGGTTTTCGTATTGGATTTTCACAAATTAAACTGCTTTTTAACTAATACCAAATTTTGTGTGTCGCCTTGTTTAATATCTATCAAGCCTACCGCAACCTCACGCATAAAATTCTGTTGGTAATTTTTTTGCCATAATTTTAGCCTCAAGCAACGCCTGTTCATAATCATCCACCCGTTTAAATTCATCAGTTTTATCCACTAAATCTAATAATTCTAATTCTTCTTTATCTAATTTCATTTTGTCTCCTTATACATTCTTTTTTTTATTCTTTATTTATCAGTTGAATCCATCCATAGCAAAATTTAATAACACTTTCATCATGATTATAATAATCAATTCTGCCAGGAATCTCGTTATCATCGCTCATAGATTTTCTAGTTTCTTTATCTGCTAAATCATATTCAATTCTTCTTTTATAATTATTATCGCCATCGCCAATATTAACTTTAGCCAAAATATCAACAATATTCGCATTATGCTTAACAATTTTTTCTAACACGTCAGGATTACAGACTTTGAGATAACAAACAAATCCAAGTAAAACTTGATAATCATCTCTCACTTCTTGCTTTTCATTACTTGCTATCGCCAGATAACCTGCTATTTGCTCAATTTCTCTAAGAGATGGCTGGTTTTTTGAAATAAGAAACAATATAAAACTTTTATGAATTGGGAAAGAACCAGTAAGAGGTTTAAAAATAATGTCTGCATACTTCTCTATATTGCTCTCACCATAATCTAGCTTTATCATCGGTAGGCTTATCCAAAAGTTTACAAATTTTTGTAAATATTCTGAAGCATTTATATTGCCATATCTATGTTTTATAGATAATTCTAATTGCGGTTTGTGAGTTACCAATAAAAAAGTAATTTTTTCTATGGAAAACAAATGTTTGATTTGTTCTAACATTTCCAAAGCAACATCAGGACGGCAACGGTCTAATTCATCAATAATAAAAACCAATGGCTTGTCTTGCTTATCTGCCCATTCTTGTAAGCAGTTTTTAAATTCAATCATTGCCTGTTCATCTTTTTTAGCATTATCAAGTCTGTCATCTATTTGTCTTTCAAAAATATTTGTTATTTCGCTACCGTCTAATAATCCCCCTGATAAAGAACGAGTAACAAGTTTAACGCCCCCACGAGCCAAAGATTTAGCCACATTAACAGCATTTTTTTTAAATTTTTCTTGAATATTTTTATCTGAAATTAACGGATATATCTGTGCAACAAATGCCAAAAAAATATCTTTTTGATAGTCGTTAGCAAACGCATCAAAATAAATAGTGTCAAAGTCATCTTTTACATGCCCTTGCCACATCTTTATAAAGGTAGTTTTGCCGTTACCCCACCCAGATTCCAATCCTATGGTTGTGCCACCAATATTTAAAATTAGATTTTTTAACTGTTCGCCAAAATCTTTTCTATTGAAAATATCATTTTTCGTAAAGCCTTCGTTTTCTGTAATTTTTATCGGTCTAGTAATTAAATTCATATTAAATAACCCTCAAATTAAAATTGCGTGAAAAATTGACTTTTTGGGTGTCGGTTAAGGCACTGTCGAGGCATACCAAAATATCGTCTGTGGTTAATTTTAAGGTTTCTATGGTGGTTGTGTTGATTTTTTTGGCTAAAGTGATTATCAGTGTGCGTTCTAATTCGGGGTCAATAATGGTATAAAAATCGTCTTTTTTCTCGATGTTGCTAGTCAATGGGAAGCCTTGTTTTAGGGCGATTTCGTAGGCTAAATCT
>JACERO010000035.1 GCA_013911135.1 Candidatus Nitrosopumilus sp.
CAAATTGTTATTAGTTGATAGAGAGTTTTTTACAGCTGGAATAATTTCTGTGATAAAACAAAAACACTTGAAATTTCTAATGCCTGCAAAAAAGACTCCAAGAATTAAAGATGCCATTTTACAATATGTTAATAGAGATAGAAAATCAATTTCAAATTGTATGATACAATCCGCATCAGGGCATGTCGAGTCATTTACTCTAGTCATTTTACCAAACAAGAATGCAAGAAAAAAATCAAATCTTACAGACCAGTACATTACATTTGCAACAAATATTTCACCAAAAGAAATATCACACAACATACAATCCATTCCAACTGATTACAAGCAACGGTGGGGAATAGAGACAGGTTATGCCTGCATAGGAAGATTCAGACCAAAAACTATAGTTCAAACCAATCCATAAGGTTGCTATACTTTTACTATTCATTAATTTTGTACAATGCATGGATTATTACAAATTTGATAATATCTGAAGAATCGGATATACAAAATTACAAACCAATCATATCAATTGAAACTCTCAAATATTTCTTTGTGAAAATGATTGTGTATTATTTTAGAAATAACAAAAATAATTATTTCCTAGAATGTGTAATTTGATGTACTTTCCCATCTACTGATATTAATCCTATTACTATGGCCTTGTTACTGAACATATGGCATTCTTTTGATTTTTGTTGTTAAGACAAAGTATGAAGAAAAATTTGCTATTTTTCAATTTTATTTAAGTAATTTTATCCATTTTGATGCTTAAATTTATCATATCTTAAATCCCAACTAATTCTTAAACACCCAAATTCATCTAATCTTAAATCATGGATTTAGAAAAATTTCATAATGATGTCTATGAAATGACTGAAAATTTGTCAAAAAATCTTAATGAAAATGATATACCGAAACTCAACTATGTTTGTCAACAATTAATTGGAATGTACAAAAAGAATCTGGTAAAAATCAACCATTCTATCTTGGAATTGATTTGTGCAAGTAATCTTATTTCCAGAGGTTATGCTGTAGATGTTGAAAAAGGTGTTTCAGATATTTTGGTATGTGATATTTATGCAAAAAAAGGAGGGGAACATACAATTATCGAGATAGAGACTGGATTTACTCCGCCCGAACATGCAATGGATACTGTTGATTATTATGCTGCAAGAATTATGAGCAAGATTTCTAGATATAGTCAATATTGCTCAAAGTTTTCCTTGGCAACTCCTGTAATTGGAATTTTACCCATCTCAAAAATTTTCTTGTTACCTCCAAATGCAAGAAAGGAAGAAGAAATAAACAAAGTCAAAGATCTATGTGATCGTTATTACAAAAATCCTCCAATAAAATACGACGATATTCAAAATGCGCACCTTCATTCAATTTATCTAATAAATATCGATAAAGGATTTGTAAAGGAACTTGATCCACAAGGCTATGTTGATTTGACTAAAAGCCTTCTTAGACGCAGTGAAGTAGAGTTCTAGTCGTCATTTTAATTTAGAAAAAATTCAAATTCATCTATTGTTTATGACATGTAAGATGATTTGCGCTGCGTGTGAGACAAGAAAACACTACGAATGTATTGATTGTATGAATAACCACAAAACACATCTGTGTTCCTGTGATTGCCATGATGAGAATACTGAACCTCACGATACTGGGCAATCACACTGATCTTAATTCTTGAATTTTCTTTCAATCTCTTGTGCCATTATTTCTAACTGACTTGTATCTCCCAACTTTCTGTAGGTTAATTTTTCAAGGGTTTTGATGATACTAATTGCTGCCCTGTATTGTGGAATATCTGGCTGATTTAGTTCTCCATACATTCCTATTCCTTGAATTCCATTTTTCTTTGCAAATCCGAGAATCAATCCGTTGAATCCTGTAATTATTGATTTTTGAGGAGTTATCTCTACATTGAGTCTCTCCATCTGTTTTGTAAGTTCTAGTGATGTTATAGTGATGTATGTCTTGGGATTATTGTCTAAAACTCTGTTAGTACGAAAACCTCCAAATGTATAAATGAACTTTGCAGAATATTTTTTTGCAACATCAATTACATCCTGACACAAAGCGTTTATCTCACTGTTACTTTGAGGTTGTCCTTTTCCTCCACCAAATACTATCAAGTCGTCTGTATACTTGTACTCCCAACTCTCATTTGGAAGATCAATGTACCTCCTCTATCAACTACATATGTTGGATATGGTGTTCTTGCAATTCTAAATGTTTTTGTTCTTAAAGAATCGTTGATGAAATTTACTACCACGCTTCCAACATTTCCCATATCTTGCATTGCTGCAATAACAATTGGTTTTTCTACAGTTGGTTCTTCAGCTTGTGTAAATTCCATAACTTTTCTGAAATCTAATGAATTTTAAACATATGCTCTTGAAAAATCTATAACGAACTCATCCTAAAACAGATCATTTTGTAAACATTTGATGATAATACAGATCTAACAATGACATCTTCAAATCTTTTACATGATTCATAAAGAAATGTCAGATCTTCAATGGAGTACTATTGCACCA
>JACERO010000083.1 GCA_013911135.1 Candidatus Nitrosopumilus sp.
GAAACACTATCAAATTCATAATTTGTAGCCGACAGAATATCTGCAAAGACTTGACTAATTTCTGGAACGTCCTCAACATGAAGTATTCTCATACGATATGAAATAACTTTGAAGTGATAAAAGCAGTAACTAAGCCACTGAGTCCCCATTCTTGGTAAGAAGATTCATGTGCCAGTAAACCGTGCGCACGTAGTTCCATTTCCAGCCCTTGTGGGTTGCTGTAACGGTAGCTGCCTGCTAACTCTACGCCACCACCTGTCTCACCACTGCCATCGTCATAGCGTATTCCCAGTTCTATGGATGGGCTGATGCTAGCACCGCTGGCTAGGGTGTGGTTGTGGCTGCCTTCTAATGCCATACGGTAACGGTGAGCGTCTATGGACAATGCTTTGGCATCGGTTAAATCGCTTTTATCCACCTTAATATTAGACAGCGAGACCTCGCCTTTAAGACGCAGGGTGGTGGTGCCAGACAGATTTAGCCAGCTATCGCTGGATGAGAGATCACGATTACCACCAAAGGCAAGACTGCGTAGCTCGGTGTCACGGTGGCTGGTTTTATCGGTGCTGGTGCCTTGCTCTCTAATTTCTACCTCGCCTTGACCATAGCCGAATGTGCCCCAGACCCGTCCGCCTTGTGATAAATCATAACCCAGATAGGGATGGATGCTGTATAGCGTATTGGTTAAGGTGCCTTTGCTATTATTTGCACTATCCTCGCGTTTATAGTCAATATCGCCTTCGCTGTAAGACACAGCGGCGCCTGCGACTAGGTTTTGGCTTAAACGAGCATCAATACCCACACTACCACCGACTATTTCACCTTCCCAGTCAACACCAAAGACATCATCCGAAAGATTAAGGTAATCACCACTGCCCCATAGCGTCATATTATTAACACCGTAGTTATTATCCCCTGCTACGTTCAGCGGTATGAGGAAAGAAGAATTATTAAGCATTTGCTTAACATCCAATTCGCTTTCCAGCACCGTGCGAGCATTGTTATTGATGAGCTCTTGCAAGGTTGAGCTGCCGCCTAGATTAAGGCGGGTGTCTGTGCTTGCAGATGCGTCTAATGCTTGGTCAATACGGTTGCTGATATTGTCCACTGTTATTTTTGTTGTTGCTCTGAGTAGTTGTGGTAAGACCGCGTTTAATACTTGTGTTTCGGCTACGGCGTCTAAGCTCCGCATATTACCAAATACGGCGAAAGGTGAAAAACCAGTTGCATCGCCACAGACGAGGTTGGGGTTGGTTTCCACTCGCTGGGATGGTAACAAACCCCACACAGCCTCAGCGCCAGTCACAGCGGCGTGATACAAGCCTGGGTTGGCTAGCTCGCCATAGGGTAGGCAGATGGTTACTGGGTTGGTTCTACTTATAGTATTACTGTTATCACCAGTCACATCAATATCCACTAGGCTGCGTTGGCTGTCTGCGACAGTCTCTTCTGGTTGAGCGGCTGGCAGGGCTTGACTATCATCAGCTAAAGTAGCGACGGTAATCGTAGCACCACTCAGTCCACTTGGTAGGGTGATGGTTGCTCTTGTGGCTTCAATATTATTGCCAGAGGTTTGCCCTAAGGTGATCACTGCCAATCCCTCTGAGTTAGTGGAGGAAGTCGCCAGCACTGTGCTAGTTGCACTGTAACTATTTGGCACGGTGATGTCCACAGCGGCGGTATCGTCTCCTGCGGTATTGGTTGCAGTGATGCGGTACATCACCACAGTGGCAGCGTCAGTTGGGGTGCCAGAGATGGTGCCGGTGGCGGTGCTAAAGATCAGGCCATTTTCGATGGCTGGGCTAATGGCATACCTAGCTACTGTGCCCCCTGTTGAGCTAATAGTCACAGGGACGATAGCAGTGCCTGCGACTGCGTTTAGTGTGGACACGCTGGCAGCAATAACTGGGGCATCATTCACCCCGTTGATGGTGATCGTTATCGTCCCTACTGTGTCATCGGCTGCCCTCACTGTGATGGTATCGATGAGGGTGTCACCTGCAGCTAAGGCATTCACATCGGCGTGGGCATTATTCAGGGTATAGCTCCACACCCCTGCTGCAGTGATGCTAAAGGTGCCATAGGTGGTGGCCTCATCAGTCTGGACTCGGGCTTCATTGGCATCATCGGCGTCGTCGACGGTAATGGTGCCGCTGATGGCGGTGGTGCCATCCTCAGTGATAGACCCGGTGAGAGCGCCTGTAAAGGTGGCCGGTTGATTGGGGGTGATGGTCACAACTACCGTGCTCGGGGCTGAGTCTGCGTCGCCATCGTTGACCACAAGGCTGAAAGTGTATACACCTGCATCAGAGGCGAGGAAGCTCGGGTTTTGCCTGTTTTCAGCGCCTGCTATCAGCGATGGGGTGGTAGGATCAGTCTGGGTCCAGGTATAGCTGGTGATGGTATCCCCTGTATCTGGGTCAGTGCCTGCGCCTTGCAAGCTCACCGTACCGCCTTCAACGACTGTGGCGTCTACGACAGTGGC
>JACERO010000046.1 GCA_013911135.1 Candidatus Nitrosopumilus sp.
ATATTTCTTTGTGAAAATGATTGTGTATTATTTTAGAAATAACAAAAATAATTATTTCCTAGAATGTGTAATTTGATGTACTTTCCCATCTACTGGTATACAGGAATCGTTCAGCCAACTCTGAAACCTCTGTTAAAATCAGAACAAGTGAAAAATGAGTTTTTTATAATTTCTACTTTAATATCATTAAGAAAAAACACAGTCAGTACAGTTGGAAGATTAGAACATGTAATTTTACAACATCAAAAAATAACAATTGTGGTTTTGCAGAAAAATAATATTACGTACTATATTTCGATAAATAGAAAAGAAAAAGGCTTGGATAAGATTATCTCTTCAATTAAAAAAATAATCTAAGCTGGTGTAAATCCTTGATATCCACTTGTTTGTTGTGCTTTATCATCAAAGATTGGTTCAAACAAGGAAATTAGATAGTCATCAGGATCCAAAATCACTACATTTTTTCCTGCATCTTTTTCGACAATGTCTCGATGAATCGTGATACCTTTTGCACGTAGTTCATCAACTGCAGATTTTAGATCACCAACAAGGAATCCGATAGTAATACCATTCTCAATAGAACTTCCAATATGTTGTGTAGTTAATGATGCAGGATGTAAACTCAATAAAGCACCAGATGTACCCAAATCAACCCAGGATCTTCTTTGGTTTTTGATTGGAAGACCTATGATTTCATGGTAAAATTGTATGGATTTGTCTATGTCTTTTACAGCCAGAATTACATTTCCAACTTTTTTGATGTTCACAAATCTTATACCTAGAAGTTCTTTAAATCCATTGTCATTGAACTTCTACCATAGTTTTAGTCCTTTCCACACCATTAATTTTTTGAATTTGATTGGCAACGTCTTTAATCTGAATTAATTGTTCAACATCAATTATAGCAACAGCATCAAATTGCCCACTTGTTGGAAAAGAGTCAGATATAGAAGTAATCTTTCGTAGTCTTGCAGCTATGAGTTTTTTTGGAGATTTAACCAAAATTATCGCCCTTACCATCCCAAATTGACCTCCACTTCGATTAGTGTTTCAGTTGTAACAATATCTTTAATTTTTTTAAAATCAATTACCATGTGATTAATGTCCTCAATATTTCCTTGTAAAAGTACACTAATGTCTGCTCTTCCAGCAACAATCATTACCTGTTTTACAACTTTACGCTTTTTCTTTAAAATTTCAACAACCCCATCTACTTTACCAGGTTTAACCATAATCAAGCATAATGCACGCATAAGTAGTATACGTCATCAGTTCGGATAAAGATTCCTAGTCTGATGCATCTTGAGATCTTGCTTCTTCAAGATAGGCTCTTCTTTCTTCATTGACTTTTTCCTGATCAACTACGATATCATCATCAACGATGACAATTCCCATATCGCTAAATGGTGCGTCCTTTATTTTTTTACTTTTTGATTTTGTTGATTTAGCTTTTGATTTGCTAGTTTTACCAGTCTTGGCTTTAGTTGTTTTTCCTTTGGTAGTGATTTTCTTTTTAGTCTTTTTTTCAATCATGAATATCGAAAAACAAGAGTTCGCCTTGTTTTTAAAGATTATGTAGAATTATTTTTGGAGAAACCATCTAATATCGATCAATTTAATATATTATTTTCATAATTGCATATAATCTATTGCCTAATCTAGTGGATCATTACTATTATACACTAGAAAATAAATCAATTTTCTGTTAATAATACCCATGCCCATATGCCCAAAATGTGGAGAAACGCATCATGGAAAAAAATTTCTTTAATCGAATAGACACATAGAAAGGTTTTTCACCTTTTCTTTATTTTTAAAGAAAAGAGAATAAAATGAAACCAAAGATACTAAGTGAAATCTTTACTTAGCCCTATGTCATTGTAAAAAAATACCAAAATTTGGATATTAGTTTTTTTGACAATTTTTGTCTGAAAGGCATTTTCTACAGATAAAAACATCAGGATTTTGAGGAGTAAAAAGATCAATTTTGACTTCTAATGGAACCAAATCTTTGGTTGAATTACAAATTTTACAATAATTCATTTATTTTTCCAACTCTTTTGGTCTTACTTTGGATTATAGCAAGCATGTGTTATCACTATAATGAAAAGATATTTGAACATATGACAGTGCCGCGGGCGGGATTTGAACGCGCGACAGCCCGGTCTTCAGCCGAGTGCTCTCCCAGGCTGAGCTACCACGGCACTTAGAAAAATGAATTCAGTTGAGGAATTAAAGTTTATCCTTACCTCATAACATCTTCGTTTTCTTTGAAATCAGTAGATGGGAAAGTAACTCAAATTAGATCAGAAACTATCAATTATTCAATCAAATTATTCCGATAGAAAAAGCTTGATGATAGTGTATCATTTTATCAAATGTGAATCACAACTCATTTGATACC
>JACERO010000081.1 GCA_013911135.1 Candidatus Nitrosopumilus sp.
TTTGCTTTACTATGGGTGTGGTCGTTGATTTCCGTGTGCGGTCCCATAGTAACCCCCTTTTCAAATTCCTGCATTAACAGCTATCCAAAAGAGTTCAAAGTCTGGGTGGATCGTCAGTACAGGCCAACTATAGGCGCAACTGTTTTCGTTGGTAAAACTCGTCAAAAAGTCGGTGATGACGTATTTGTCAAAATGTTGCAGACGTTGATTGATATATGCCAGAAACTTGTGCCTGGAAATCTGTCTGATGCCTACATCGTCTATTCCGTTGGTTCTTGGCAACGAACAGATAACTTCCATGTGAAAGTCCATTTGCCCACAGCTGTGTTTCTGTCTTTGACTGGCACATTCTGCAAGGGAAAGAATCCTTTTGCTGAACATGAAGACGAACTGAAAAAACGTGAAGGAAACGATCACCGTGAAAGATTCCTACGACAAGTGCTATTAATGCCTCAAGAACACCATATGTGGACAAAACCGGGCAAATTTTCTGTTGTCACTGTTGGGAAATGGAACTATCCCCTTGTCTGCTGCTACCGATTAGATGGTGAGACTAAGACCATGACGACTTCTATTTCCATTCAACAACTGCCAGAAGCCTTGGAGTTTCTAGAGACTTTTCTTATAATAGAATGGGGATCTAAAGGCTTTCAAGTTGGCATGATACTGTCACCCGAATCTTCTCCAGCTCCAGTGTGCTTCGAAGTAGCAGCCGTTGTGGATGACAGAGAATTTGCAACGCACACGAAGAAGGATTTCAGGAAAGTGAAGGAAAGTTGGTGTTGGGATGAGCCCACAAGAGAATATCGTAAACGTACGCGTTGCCAAGGAATATATAGTTTGCATGGATGGTGGTTTTTTTTTGGTTTGTAATCATTATTAAGGTAAAAGCTAAACAAAATAACGAAAATAAAAGCACCCATGGCCAGTCACCAAAGATCAAGGCTGTCAGTCTGGATGTTGCACCTTACCAAGGGCTTATCGACTCGCCGAAGAGGGCATGCAACAACTGTAGACGGCAAAATGTAAAGTGTTGCTAAATTTAGTCCATATGCCACCATATAAATAAAATTCGGCCGCGCCCACTTTATGTATGTAGTACGTGATGCTATTCTTAGCAACACTTTACACTTCGCCTTCTGTACTGCCCTCTCCCTGCCTTTGGTCCCCCCCTCCCCACTTTGCACTACGAAAAATAGCTCGTTTCCTTCAAAGGAAATTTGCATAAAACGTACGTTTCCTGTTCATTGAGTTTCCATTTAGAAACATGGATTTACTTGTTGATATCCTTCATGTTTCTTTGAAGGAAATACTGGAATATCCATTGAGTTTCCTTGATGACGGAAACTTGCCGTGGTTTCGGGTTTCCAGTCTCATGGATATCTGTAAGTTTCCTAGCAAAGGAAACTCTGGAAACTAAACAATGGATACTCCAATGGTATTTCCACTATACCAAAAAAATTCTAAATAGTCCCTCCTTTCACCTCTTGTCATATAATTATCTGCCTGAAGAACTTTGCAGGACAATTAGAAAGTGTGGCATAAAATACAAATTTCTTTCTCTCTGGATTGATTTTATGCCAGGGATTGAACCCAAGACTTACCGTGTCATTGTCCTTAGTCTTAACCAATGTGACAGACCTGAACCTGAACATTCATATCACCCTAGATAACTGCATATACTTAGTGGTGTGTAGGTATAAAGGCCAGCTAACACAGCATAATGAGCTTTGTCCCATGATTCAAGCTAAGATCTTGACAGATTCTTGTACTACGACAGTTTGACTAGGCCAATCAGATTGCTCTGTAGCAGCTATAGCACGTTCAGATAGGCAGAAAAAATGCAGATTAATAAGTAATAAGTAAAAATTATTGACCTGCATTCTTTCATAGCAACAATTCAAATTTGTGTCAGAGTACAAGTATGCTACACACCGTTGCCTCAGTGATTTATTCACCTTGTGCCTGCGGCACTCGGTTGAATAAATCACTGAGACACCTCACCTTCAGTGTGTAACCTATTCTTACTGAAAAAATCTTGTCATGATCTGATTAAGCTTCTTGGGTCTTA
>JACERO010000031.1 GCA_013911135.1 Candidatus Nitrosopumilus sp.
CCAGAACCAACACCAGAACCAACACCAGAACCAACACCAGAACCAACACCAGAACCAACACCAGAACCAACACCAGAACCAACACCAGAACCAACACCAGAACCAACACCAGAACCAACACCAGAACCAACACCAGAACCAACACCAGAACCAACACCAGAACCAACACCAGAACCAACACCAGAACAAACTTCTAGCGAAACTTCTGATTCTACTAGAAAATTAGAAGACCGTGATGTGATCTTTGTTGGTACAAAACCAATTATGACTTATGTTTCTGCAACCTTAACACAACTTTCAACAAGACAGACTGTGACTATCAAAGCTAGAGGAAAAAGAATTACACAAGCAGTAGACGTGTCTCAAATGATTGTTAAAAGAATGGATTCGGTAGGCTATGTTATTAGTGACGTAAGAATTTCATCTGATTCTCTTACTTCTCAAGATGGAAAACAGCGTAATGTATCTACAATGGAAATTGACCTTTCAAAAAACTAGTTTAAGAAATTTAATTCTAATTGTAATCGGAATTTCTCTTCTTATAATTTTAATTAGTTTTACTAGTTCTTCTTGTGGAATACAACACATGATAATTCTAAATGAAATTATTTCATATGAAAAATCTCTTGAACCTGAATTTTGTGAAATCATAGTTGAGAAAATTGATTTGTTTAATGATGATTGTGAACCTCAAATAGAAATTTTAGATTGTGGTTAAGGTAATACGTCTACCAAAAATGTAATTCCAAAATAAACTAACATCAAACTTTGCTATCATCAATATTCTATAATTTTTGTTAGAAAGAATTTTTGAACTTTTTGATGCTAGAAATGAAACTGTTCCTAACCATGCAAAATCCATCCAGATATGTAACCCAAACACGATTAGTATGCCTGCAAATGACCACATTAGCATTGCATCTGAAATTAATTTGAATCCAATGCCCAACCACCAAATTATAAAAAATGGATTTAATGCACTTAGTACAATTCCTGCAATTAATGGACCTTGTTTTGAATTAGATACAACAAGTTCTTTCCTTCTTAATGTAGTTCTAATTTGTATTATTGCAAATACAAAAAGTGTAATTGCTCCAAAAATGGAAATTATGGTCCTAAACTTTGGAAATGATTCTAACGAAAAAACTCCAACACCTAACAAAATTACTAATGGTAATTCGACAATTGTGTGCCAATTGCCATTTTCACACCTGCTCTGATACCTTCTCTTAATCCATATGATATGTTTGCTGCAAAAAGTGGTCCCAGTGCCATAACGCCAGATGCTGAAATTACTATAACTAATACTGCAAATTCAAGGATCTGAACCATTGTTTTCTGACATTACTAATTTTTAGTTATGAAATAAACATAATTGAAAAATTTCATCTATACATGGAATCTTTAAGATGCTTTGATTCTTCATCTGTTTCTTTCATTATTATTTCAGCTTTTTTAGTTTGTTTTTCTAATAATGGAATATCACATGAAACTCCTGGAATTAATTTAGACATTGCATCACAAATTTGTACACTTGATTTAAAATCTGGACCTTTTCCGTCAGTGTAAAAAATCACCACAATTACATCTTGACCCATCGTACATCCTTCATTTAACAATCTTGCTGGAATTCCAGGTATCGTTCCATGATCTAAAACTTTCAAACCTGCTTTTCTAATTTTTTCTCTAGCTGATTCTGTATTTCCTATTACCATAACTTCTTCACTACCATCTGGTAATTTTACTGCAACACTGCTAACGATTAATCCAACTTTGTGTTTCGCTGCCCAATTTAGCATTGTTTTAGCTGCAGCTTTATGTAATGATTGATCAAGTGTAAGATATGACAAAAACACTCCAACTTTCAAATCTTTGTTAACAAAAATTCTGGATGGATAATTTGGTTTTCCAGTAGATGGGAAAGTAACTCAAATTAGATCAGAAACTATCAATTATTCAATCAAATTATTCCGATAGAAAAAGCTTGATGATAGTGTATCATTTTATCAAATGTGAATCACAACTCATTTGATACC
>JACERO010000004.1 GCA_013911135.1 Candidatus Nitrosopumilus sp.
TACAAACCAATCATATCAATTGAAACTCTCAAATATTTCTTTGTGAAAATGATTGTGTATTATTTTAGAAATAACAAAAATAATTATTTCCTAGAATGTGTAATTTGATGTACTTTCCCATCTACTGAAGTCAAACTGTACAATCAAACTTTAGAATTGATACATCAATTGTAATGAATTAAAAAATATAATTTATTTTAAAAATTATGGAAATGCAATTGATTCAGATATTGTAGAATCAAGATCAGAAATCTTAATTCTGCTTTGTTCCATAGAGTCTCTTTTTCTTATGGTTACAGTTTCATCCTCAAGAGTTTGATGATCTACAGTAATAGCAAAAGGAGAACCAACCTCATCTAATCTTCTATATCTTCGTCCTATGGCACCAGAATGATCCAAAAATGCATCACATTTTCTCTTAATTTGAAGATAAATCTCATCTGTTTTCTCTTTGAGGCCATCTTTTTTGACTAGAGATAGTACTCCAACATGAACAGGAGAAAGATATGGTTTTAGTGATAGAACAATTCGCTCATGTTCCTTGTCATCTCTCAAACTGTGCTCTAAAATAGTGTAAAGACTTCTATCAATTCCCATTGAAATCTCAAAGATATGAGGAAGAACCTTTTCATCATTATCCATTACCTCAAATTTTGCCGTACTCTTTTTTGCATGATTGGATAAATCATAGTCAGATCTATAGTTACATGCAACTAATTCCAGCCATCCTATTATAGTTTCTACCTCAAAATCAAATGCCACTTCAGCATAGAATGCCTTTTCTTTGTCATCAAGTTTTCTGAATCTGCTTTTTGTAATGTCTATTCCAGTCTTTTCATAAAATTCAGTCAAGATTCCTAAATAGTATGCAACAAACTTGTTTGGAATAATACCTGATTCAACTGCTTCTTTGCATGACATAGAAACAGGTTCTGCATCTGTTTGAACTCTAATTATTGTATCTTGAATTTCTGAGAATTTATCCATGTCATCTAACTTTGATGGATTGCAAAAGATTTCAATTTCTGCTTGATAAAATTCTCTAAGACGAAGCAGACTCTGTCTTGGCGCTATCTCATTTCTAAAACTCTTTCCTACTTGAGCTATTCCCAAAGGAAGTTTTCCTCGCATAGTCTTAAAGAGTCTAGGAAAATCTACAAAGATTGATTGACATGTCTCTGGTCTAAGATATGCTTCTTCTTCTTCAGGACCAATACCTACTCTGAACATCATGTTGAACTTCTTTGTTTTCTCAAAGTCTCCTTTGCATTTTGGACACTTTATGTTATTTTGTGAAATAGCATTATCAAATTCCTCCAAACCTGCACTTTCAGGAATTTCAATTTTTGCGATATCTGCAATTGTTCTATCTGCTCTAAATGTTGAGTTACATTTTATACATTTTATTATTGGATCAGCAAAGTTACTCAAATGACCAGATGCCTCAAAAACTGATTTAGACATTATTTGAGAGCCATCAATCTCAAGCATCTCATCTCTTCGGATTAATTCTCTTCGCCATAATTCAAGAAATTTATTTTTTAAACTAACTCCAGATGGTCCATATTCCCAAAATCCAGCTTGTGCATCTGCATAAACCTCACAGCTAGGAAAGTAAAATCCACGCTCAAGTGCTAATTTCATAACTGCTTCATAGTCCATTATTAGACTCACTTAACCATTGAATAAATTTCTACGCAAATTCCTTTGCTTTTCTGATGTTCTCAAAGTCATCTCTGTCATCATCAATTGGAGTTTCTAAAATTATTGGAATTTTTTTCTTGTTTACAAATTTTACAATAGCAGCAATACCTTTCTCTCCAATTTCCCCCAACCCTAAATGATAATGTCTATCAAGATTACAACCAATTTCTCCTCTGGCATCATTTAGATGAAGAATTTTCAAATTTTCTATTCTTACATATTTATCAAATTCTTCAAAAGTTTCTTTTACTTTCTCTTCAGTTCTTAAATCATATCCTGAAACAAATGCATGACAAGTATCAAAACAAACACCAAATTTTTTTGCAGGTTTTAATTGATTGAAAATTTCTCCCAACTGTTTGAATTCAGAACCTACAGAATTTTTCTGACCAGCAGTATTCTCTAATAGAATCATTACATCGTTTTTTGTTTGTCCAGCTTTTGTCAAGCCTTTCACTAATTTCTTAATTCCAGCTTCTTCACCTGTTCCCAAATGACTACCAAGATGTGTCACAAGGTATGGAATTCCTAACTGTGCACATCGTTCAACTTCACTTACCAAAGTATCTACTGATTTTTCAAATCCTTCTTCTTTTGGAGTGGCAAGATTTGGTAAATATGGCATATGTGCACAAGTTGCAAATCTATCTATTTTGCTTTCTTTTAGTTTTGATTTAAAATTAGTGATATCTTCATTGGTGAGTTCTTTTACGTGCCAACCTCTTGGATTTCTTGTAAATATCTGAAAAGCAGAGCATTCTCTTTCAACAGCATTATCTATTGCTTTATCAATTGACCCTGCTATTGATACATGACAGCCGATCTGCATTTAGTCTATTTTCTAAAAAACATAATTTAAACTAGTGTCCAAATTATAAAACCAGATTTTTAAGTAAATTCGGTAAATCACTATCATGCTTGAACTTGGACAAGACGAAATTGCAAAATATCCATTCTTAGCAGATGCTGGTCAATATCTCAAAGATAAGGGATTTACGCTGGAGCAGTTTGGCACAGATCCTGATCTAAAACAGCTAGTTGACAAAGCATTTGATCGAATTCAAGTTGCAGCAAATGGAAAAATCTACAAATCTGATCTAGTTGAAGCTCAAGTCTCAAAAGAGGCAGCTTTACCTAGAGAGGTTTTCTCGTTTCTTTTGGCTATTGTACTATTGAAACTAAGTGGTATGCATACTCTAATCAAGAGATTTTCACTTGCAGAGGCGAGACGTGCAGAAAAATATCTTGAAAAAGATCTCGCAAATATTTCAGACGAGTCAAAAAAAGAACTAGCAATCAGAGTAATTGATGACCTCTTTTCAGTTCAAGTTGAGAAACTTGATGATTACTTTGTAATTCCAGTATCTGATTATCTAAAACATTCAATTAATTTCCATGAAAGAGAATGGAAATTAATCAACAGACATGTGGAAAATGGACAAGTCTTTCTTACTCCACATGAAACTGTCAGATTGATAAGAAAAGAATTGGGAACATACATCAATTCAAAAATTATTAATGCAAAAACTCCTGCAATGATTTCCGGTTTTGAGGATTCTGTAAACAAACTTGTTTCACTATCAAAAAAATTTGTAACTTTTACTGTAACTACTGGAGAATATCCTCCATGCATTAAACATGTAATTGAAGTACTTGAAAAAGGTGAAAACCTTCCACATTCTGGAAGATTCATGTTAGCATCTTTTTTGCTGTCAAAGGGTCAATCCGTAGAACAAATTGCACCATTATTCAAAAATGCTCCTGATTATAACGAACGAGTTACACTTTACCAACTAAATCATCTGGCTGGAATTTCTGGAAGTGGTACTAAATACACCTGCCCTTCTTGTGAGAAACTAAAAACACAAGATCTTTGTTTTGCTATTCCAGAATGTGATAATATCATTAACCCACTACAATTTGGAAAGAAGAGAAAGTAATGAAAGAAACTGACATCAAATTTTTAGAAGATTCATTCAAAAAATACTATTTTGAGCATTTTGATCTAATTAGCGTACCTGAACGAACATCTGAAAGAGAATTTGGGTATCAAAAATTCAATTCTGGAATGATTCGTCATATCTCAATAAAAAATGATAAGGAATTGCATCTATTATTTATGCAAAATATTCCATCTGATGTTTATTGCTCAAATGCATATTACACCTTTCCTAATTTACCTATGAACGAAAAAGACTGGAAAGAAGCAGATCTGATTTTTGATATTGATGCAAAAGATCTTAATTTGTCTTGTAGAGAAAATCATACAGTATCAATATGTAATGAATGCAATGAAGTTTCAAAAAATTCTGAACACTGTTTAAAATGCAATTCTATAAAAATAGAAAAAAAATCTTTACCTTGCAAAAATTGTATTGATTCATCAAAAACTGAGGTATCTAAATTATCTGAAGTTCTAATTGATGATTTGGCAATAGCTAAAGAAAATATTTATGTTTATTTTTCTGGCAATGAAGGATTCCATGTTTATGTATATGATTCACAATTTCAACAAATTGGTTCTAGAGAAAGATCAGAACTCACAGATTACATCATGTTTAATGCATCTATTCCTGAAACATTTGGAATGAAGCGATTCAAACCAAATCGTTCATCTTTTCCAGATTTTAATGAAAAGGGATGGAGAGGAAGATTTTCTAAACATGTGTTCTGTTCTAAATCAAAACGCTCAAAAATTATTTCAGAGTTGATTGTTAATGGTTATCCTGCTTTCCAAAAAACCATCGATGATGTAGCAGAAAAAATTGGAGTAAAAATTGATCCGAATGTAACTATGGATATTCATAGAATCTTTAGATTGCCTGGTTCTATAAACAGCAAAAGTGGTCTCACAAAAATTCGTTGCAAAAATTTAACTGAATTTGATCCATACATTAAAGCATCTTTTCTTAGTGATGATTCAGTAGAAGTTTTTGCAAATTGCCCAATAGAATTTTGTCTTAAAAACAAAAAATTTGGTCCATATACCAACGAAAAAGTCACAATTCCAATATTTGCAGCAGTCTATATGATTTGCAAAAAACTAGCAACAATAGCTTGATTTTGCTGGTAAGACATTAATTTACCAAATCACAACAAAATTTGATTTTGTATAGTGCCTCTACTGATAAGCAGACACCTCCTCCTGATGCTGGAAAACTCGTCAGATTAGCCATTGTTGCCATAATCGCTGTTGTAATTTTTACCACAGTTGGAAATCAGGGAGTAATCTTATCCATGAATTTCACTGAATTTGGTGATCAATTCACCAAACCTCTCTTTTACACTCTAGTCTCTACAATAATTCTATCTACAATCGCTCTTGTACGTGTAAATGTTGTTAGAAGATCTTCAATTTTTTGGTATGCTATTAGCACAGCACTTGGATTTCTTGCCAAAGGAGGACAACAACCTATCGCAAGTGATATCCAAAGTTTTAGAGATTACAAGATATCTACTGCACAATTTGTTATCTGGCAAATTACCAAAATTTTGCTTTTTGGAGCATTCTTTGCAAATATTATGTTTGGATTTGCAGCAATGTCATTTATTGATGGAAATACTCTAGGAATAGAAAATCTACCAAAATTATTTTCTTTACCCTTTGTAACTCCAGATACTGATCCAAATTATGCAGTTGAAAATGTTGTTCCAATGATTCCTGCTCTGGTGATATTGATTTCACCAATACTTGCAGCAATTGGGTTACGTTTAGTTTTGTATGTTGGAATTCATAAAATTATTCATGTAGCAACTTCGTACATTCAGGACTCTACTGAAGGAAAACCTAGATACCTAAGCTATGTTTCAACTATTGAAGGAATAATTGGCATTGCCGTACTCTGGGTAGGCTTTAATCTCTTCTTTACAGATCAAATTGATTACAATACAAGATATGTGATTGGTGGTACACTTGTCGTAGGTTTTGCATTAATTGCATTTTCAGTAGCAGATAGAATTCGAGCACGTGTTCTAACTCATATGTTTAAGAGAGATGTATACATTAGAATTATAACAATTGTTGCAATTGCAATTATTATAGCAGGTGTTGTTTTTGTTAACAATAGTGTTGCTGATGCAAAGAAGATTGAATATTTAGGACCTTACACTGCACAACAAATTGGAGTAAATCGATATCTTGGTGAGTTAAATAATGTACAAGAAAACATTCATGATGTAAAGTTAACATCTGTTTCTCCAAATAATATTGATAATTATGTACAACAAAACAGTGATGTTCTTGATGTAATTCGAGTTTGGGATTGGGAAGGAGCTTTTGCCAAATTAAAGCCTGAAATTGGACTTATTCCATATGTAGACTTTGAAGATAATGATATTCTTCGCTTTAACAATACTTTGTATTGGACTGCTTCAATGAAACCAATTCTACCAACAACTGTAAGCGCTGAAAACAAATGGTATAACGAGCATCTTGTCTATACTCACGTTCCAAATGGATTTCTTACTCTAGAAGCAACTGATGGTCAGATTGTTGATAGCAGTGAATTTTTCAAACAAAGAGAAATTTACTATGGTGAAGGTGGACTATTTGAGCAAACCTGGTCTGGTTATCCTACTTTAAGAGGTTCAGAAAGCGCTGAGCTTGGAGGAGCCCTTTATTCAGGTTTAGGTGGAATAGATATTTCACCGCCCATAAGTTGGACATTTGAGCCAAACTTTTTGCTTTCATTTCCAACTGAACCAGTCCATGTTATGAGATACAAAGATGTTCACGAAAGAATGGAAGTTTTGTATCCTTATTTTCTCTATAATTTGTTTGGAAAAGAATTAGATTCAATTCCTGTTACTGATGGAGAAAATTCCTATTGGTTAATCCCATTAATCATTGGATTTGATACAGGTGATGTTCCTTGGTCTGTTGGAAATCCTTTCTTACGTTTAGTAGGTTATGCACTTGTTGATACATACGATGGTAATATTCAACTACTCAAAACTGGAGATGATTTCTTTTCAGAAATGTTTGATAATCAATACTCTGAACAAATAATACCAATTCCAGCTTGGTTAGAAGAACAAGTTAGATATCCTGTTGAACTGTTTAATTGGAAAACAGAGATGTACAATATTTACCATGTAACTAATGTTGAGACATTTATTCAAGCCAATGAATTCTATGAAATTCCACGAGGCCTTGATACTTATTATGTTGAAGCAAAACCACCTGGTTTTGAACAAATTGAGTTTATAGGACTACTCTCACTGGAACTAAAAGGATCTCAAGGCAGAAACCTTGCGGGATACATGGTAGTTGAAAATGATCTTTCTACTCTAGGAGACTTGCAGTTCTATGAAGTTCCATTAAATTCTACAACTAAATTGATTGGTCCTACCGCAGTTCGAGAGGCACTTGATAGAGATCCAGACTTTGCTCAACTAAAGACACTCTTGAGAACTCCAAGAATTGGTGATAATATCTTGTATCATGTAGGTGATCATGACGTTTACTTTATCACAGTATACACTGCAGGTGCTGGTGGAGTAGTTGCCCAAATCGGCACTATTGCAGCAGTTGGAGCAGCATTTAATGGAGAATACTTTGTTGGACTAGGTGATACCCAAGAAGAAGCATTTGAAGCGTATTTGAAGAAAGTTTCTGGTGTAACAATACTTGTAACTTCAGATGATGAATATACTGAATTAAACAAAAATGATAGAATTGATACTATAAAATTAATATTCAAACAAAATGAAATTACAGTTGCTGAACCAACATCTGTTCAGGTTCCACTATCATTTAGTGAAGGAGAACTAATCTTCTTTACTGAAAATGAACGTACAGCTACTGAAGAATTCATATCCAAATTCATTGATGACTTTGTAAAGCCACGTAGCGATAGAGTATTCATGTGGCAAGAAGAAACTAATCTCAATATTGGAACAGTGTTTGTTAAAGATGGAATACCTGAGATGCATTATATCTCAATTGAGGTAGGCCATTAATTGCTCCTTGTTGTTGATAATGGTTCTATATACACAAAAAATTTAACTGATTTTCTAAATAAAAAAAATATTTTTTTTGAAAAACAAACTCCTCAATTTTTAGACCTTGATTCACTTGAAAATTATGATTCTGTAATTCTATCTGGAAGAAGAAAAAATGAAAAAAAGACTAATGAAATCAATTCTAAAATTGTTACTTATTCAATTAAAAATAACATGAAATTACTTGGAATTTGCTATGGTGCAGAAATCTTGGCACTTACTTTAGGAGGAACAATCAGGAAAATTTCATCACTTCAAAAAGGAAATGAAATAATCAACATTTCCAAAGAAAATCCAATCTCAAATGACTCTTTAACCGTCTTTGAGAGTCATAGATTTGAGATATCCAAATTACCTAGTGTACTAGTTCCACTTGCAGACTCAAAGAATTGCAAATACGAAATCATTCAATATGAAAAAAAGCAAATTTTTGGAACTCAATTTCATCCAGAAATGAGTCAAGATGGTCACAATTTAATTGAAAAATTCTGTTCCCTCTGATTGATTTTAATAACTCTCAAAATTTCTTTAATTTATGGAACAAGAAAGCCATGAATTGTTATTACCTCTTGTTGATGAAGAAAATATTTGTCTTCCATTGCCTATTAACGTGGTTTCAAAATATTGGAATATTGAATTACCTATGGCTGAAGCCATAGAAACTGCAAAACAATACTCAGAATCTAATGGTGGTGTTCTAATTGAAGGAATAGAATCTGCAGAAAGACATGGTCTTACATGCAAAATAATTCATTCATCTTTATCTGAATTAAAAAAAATTATTGATTCTGGAATACCTCCAATTGTTATTCTTCCAGGAATTCCAGAAATTACACAACATGCATCTATCATTACAGGATATAATGATGAAGAAAAGACAATCCTTCATTATATCCAGAAAGGTAATCAAGAAGGAGAACAACAAGAAGGCGCCATACCACAAGATATCTTTGAGAAGGAATGGTCAGAGGAAGGAAGGTTGTTGATAATATTGGCTCCATCAGAAATTTTGTCTTCTGTAAAACTTGAAAATGATTCTAATAACAAATCAAATCGATTGTGTTTTATCTCTGAGAGATTAAATATTCTAAAAAATTCCTCTGAAGCACTTGAATTACTAAAGCAAGCTATAGTACTTGATCCAAACAACTCAACTGCTTTACATCTATTGGGTGCAATGATGAATGAACAAAACTCTTCTGAATGTGTCAAGTTTTATGAAAAATGCTTGGAAGTAAATAACAGATCATATCTGACTTACAACGGTCTAGGAAATTTTTATCTCAAAACAAATCAATTTGAAAAGGCAGAGAATTATTACACTAAAGCTATTGAAATTAATCCAAAAAGATCTGCTAAAATTTACAAAAATCGTGCTTATCTTAGAGAAAAACAAAACAAAAATTCTGATGCAAAAGAAGATCTCAAAAGTTATTTGAAATATTTTCCACAGGCTTCAGATAGAGGCGTAATAGAACAAGCAATTAGAGAACTATAATGCGGAGTGCGGGATTTGAACCCGCGGCCTTCAGCTTGGGAAGCTGACGTTATACCAGACTAAACTAACTCCGCTCAGGACATATCTGATAATTATGATTAAATATCTTGATTAAGAAACTATGACATGGATGCAAGATGCCCAGAATGTGAAAAAGTTGCAATTCTAGATGATGAAATTACGAAAGTAAAGTGTCCTCACTGTAACTTTGAAGCAGACTATGATACATATCTTGAAATTATGAAAGATAATGCAATCAATATGGCATCTGACTATATTCCAGATAGATCTGGATTGTAATTACCAATAGTTTCCTTTATCTGAGCAATCTAAATGAGACCCACAATTGGGACAAAACATATGGCATGCTTGCATATGTACCATCTTGTTATCACACTTGGACATCTAATGTCTTCTCCCATATGCTTATCTTTGTGAATCTTGATTTAAAAATAATGTCCAAAGGTTAATTAGTCGTTCAACTTTTTTTTGGAATACTTGGCTAACTTCAAACTTACAATTTCAGATATCAAGGGAAAGTCTGTATCAAAGGAACTCAAAGATAGTGATGCAAATCTCTTACTAGGTTTACAACTAGGAAATGAAACTGATGCTACAATTGTAGGACTAAATGGAAAATTAAAACTCACTGGAGGAAGTGACAAATCTGGTGTTCCTATGAGAAATGATATTCATGGTGCAGCAAGAAAATATGTTTTACTTTCTAAAGGAGTAGGTTTGCAAGATGCAGAAACCGGACAAAGAGTGAGAAAATTAATGCGTGGAAATACAGTATCAGAAGAAATCTATCAAGTAAATTGTAAATTTGATGGAGAATTACCTGTTGAAGCACCTGCTGAAGATGCAGCAGAGTCTACAGAAGAAAAAACTAAAGATAAAAAAGAATAACTTAACATATACCGATTTTACATTTTGACTCATGCATTGGAGAGAAACACTTCCTGATTGGTACATCAAAAAATATGGATATCAACCATGTGTTAACATTGGAACTGCTGGTCATGTAGATCACGGAAAAACTACTCTTATTCAGGCATTAACTGGTTCATGGACTAGTGTGCATAGTCAGGAACTAAAACGTGGAATTACTATTCGTGTAGGATACTCTGATGCTGCATTTTACAAATGTAAAAATTGTGAAGATCCTTTAGGATATTCTACAACCCCAAAATGTAACAATTGTGGAAAGGAAAGTGAATTATCTAGAGTTGTTAGTTTTGTTGACAGCCCTGGGCACGAAAGTTTGATGGCAAACATGCTTTCAGGTTCTGCCTTGATGGATGGTGCATTATTACTAGTTGCAGCAAATGAGAAAGTTCCCAAACCACAAACAAAAGAACATCTCTTAGCTCTTGAAACTCTTGGAATTCAACAAATAGTTGTAGTCCAAAACAAAGTTGATCTACTTTCTTACAAAGAAGTCTTAGCAAACTATCAAGAAATTACCAAATTTGTTAAAGGAACTTATGCTGCAAAATCACCTATAATTCCTATTTCTGCACAATCTGGATTAAATATTGATGCATTAATTGGATCTATCGAATCAACAATCAAAACACCAGAACGAAATGAAAAAAAAGATACTATTATGCATGTTTTGCGTTCTTTTGATGTAAACAAACCTGGTACAAAAATAAAAAATATCAAGGGAGGTGTCATTGGAGGAAGTCTAACTCAGGGAGTTTTCAATGTTGGTGATGAAATTGAAATTAAACCTGGTATTATGAATGAGAAAAAAAAGTTCTATGAACCTTTAGTGACAGAAATTACTTCTTTAGGAACTGCTGCAGGAATTGTTGACTCAGTAAAACCTGGTGGTTTGGTCGCTATTGGAACAAAATTAGATCCTTCTATGACTAGAAGTGATTCATTTATCGGTTCAGTTATTGGAAAACCTGACACACTTCCTGAAAATTCTGTTCAGTTAAAACTAGAAGTGAATCTGTTTGATTCTGCAGTAGGAATCACTGAAGATACCAAAGTCCAACCAATTCAATCAGGTGAATTACTTCGACTAAATATTGGAACTGCTCCTGTATTGGGTAAGGTTAACAAAATAAAATCAAAAAATATTGAGATTGAACTTAGAAGACCTGCATGTATCTTTGAAGGTGGAAATGTAGCAATTAGTAGAAGAATTGCTGAAAGATGGAGATTAATTGGTGCAGGAATAGTTGGTTGAAGTAATCTGTGACACAAATTTTTTAATTCATCTGGCAACTAGGAGAATCAAAAATATTGATAACCTGGATGTAGAAATTGGTCAAATCATATTTGTTGTACCTCAAGTTGTAAAAAATGAGTTATCTAAATTAGAAAAAAACCCAAAAAAAACCCAAGACATTCAATTAACTCTTAATTATATAAAAAATTTTAAAATAATTCCTATTCTTGGTACATTTGCTGACAAAGAGTTACTTGATTATGTTTTAAACAATAAAGTAATTGTTGCCACAATGGATAAAGAACTAAAAAAACAGATCAAGAATCACGGAAGTTCTATAATGTCTTTTTCAAATAACAGAATAGTTTTAGAATCTTAGAAAAATTTAACTTTGAGTATTTCTAAATTCTGATATGGATAATTTTACTTTAGAAAGTGAAGCATTTGATAATGGTGAAGTGATTCCTAGAAAATATGGTTATAAAAATGGAAATCAAAGTCCTCCTCTAAAAATTAGTGGTGTTCCTGAAAACACCTCATCTCTAGCTCTTATAATGGATGATCCTGATGCTATGGCTGCAGTTGGAAAAGTATGGATTCACTGGGTTTTATGGAATATTGATCCAAATACTATAGAATTAAAAGAAAATTCCATTCCATCAAATTGTCTTGAAGGTGAAACTGATTTTGGAGAAATTGGTTATGGTGGACCAGCTCCTCCAGATAAAGAACACACGTACATCTTCAAACTATATGCATTAGATCAAAAATTAGATGTTGATAAAGACTCAACTAAAAAGCAAATAGAAGAAGCTATGAAAAATCATATTATTGCAAAAACTAGACTGGAAGGAAGATATTCTCCATAAATTTGAATTATTTGTGATTTTTTATATAAAGAGTAATAAGTAAAGTTTTTTGAGAAAAAACAATTGTTAACAAATACAAAACTTGTTTCTATAGGTAATTTTGATTTAAAATTAAATCACCTTCTAATAATTGGAATTCTTGCTTTGTCATTTTCTGTTTCTTTTTTACTTCGTTCCCAAGCGGCTGATTTTGGTTTTGAATTAAACGAGTTTGATCCATTTTTTAATTATAGAGCTACTCAGTATATTGTAGATAATGGAATTGGTGCTTATTATGAATGGAATGATAGTCTAAGTTGGTATCCAACAGGTAGAGATATATCTTCAAACTCTCAAGTGTTGCTTCATCTAACTGCTGCTATAACTTATTGGATTTTTGGGGGTGGCTTAGATCTTTATGATTTTACTATACTATTCCCAGTAGTCTTTGGTTCTTTATCTGCAATAGTTATTTTTGCTTTAGTTAGAGTCATAGGTGGTACTACTGCTGGTTTGTTTTCTGCTCTGTTGTTTTCTGTTTCATTGCCAATACTCATTCGAGGTCCAATTGGATGGTTCAAATCAGAACCACTAGGTTTGTTTTTTGGTCTTTTGACAGTATATTTACTATTAAGTGGAATAAATTCTAAAAACAAAAAAGTAGCATTTGCAAAACTCATTGGAGCTGGAATTTTCACTGTATTTTCAATCTCAGCTTGGGGAGGAAATCAATTCTTTATTCTTCCAATAAGCTTTTTTTTCATAATCTTACCATTTTTAAGAACTGATCATAAATTCATCATGTGGGCTATTCCTCTTTATACAATAACTACAATTTTAGTTTCTTTTGGATTTGAACGAGTGAGTTCCAACTTGGTTTTTGGATTGGGAGGAATTGCATTAATTGTTTCTAATTTATTTTTACTTTCTTGTATTTTTATTCAAAATAAAAATTCAAAAAACAAAACAAGAAATAGTCTATTGTTTCTTTTTGCACTTATAATTATTGCACCAAGTATTGTGATATTGGATTATGATACTCGTACTTTACCATTCCCTACCCATAGATATGTTAATGCCATGAATCCTTTTTTGACTACAACTGATCCATTGGTAGATTCTGTAGCAGAACATGCAACTACAACACAAGCCCAATCATTTTTGTTTCATTCAGTTTTAATGATTTTTTCAGGTACAGGAATATGGTTAATTATTAAAAATATTCAAAATAAAAATTCTAGTTTTATTAAAAATGATATGTTATCTTTTTCATTAATTTTAGGACTTTTTGGAGTTTACATAAGTTCAACTTTTGTTAGATTAGAAGTATTTGCATCAATTGGAGTAATTATTTTAGCATCTTTAGGCTTAACTGCTTTAACCAAAGAATTTTTCAAAAATAAACCTGACAATCAGAAACCAATTAGTAAATTGATTAAATTACCGTTTGTTGCAGGAATAATCATTCTTTTGATAATTCCTATGATTTATCCTGTAGGTGCAGATTTATTCTCTCTAACTAAGGCTCCTCCTACTATTATGAATGGTGGAAGTTCATATACAATAGGTACCACTGACTGGCTTGATTCAATGGAGTGGATAAAAAATAACACCCCAAAAGATGCTGTAGTTGCAGCTTGGTGGGATTATGGTTATTGGATTTCTACAATGGGAGAAAGAGCCACATTAGCAGATAATTCAACTGTTAGTACCCGTATAATTGAAAATATTGCAAGAATGCTGCTCAGTAATCCTGATGAAGCTTGGCACTTATTACAAGAAATGCAAGCGGATTATATTCTTGTTTTTGTAGCAGGTGACAAGCTGAGAACTGATTCACTCGATTCTCTCTATGTGTTACGTGGAGGTGGTGATGAATCAAAAAAACAATGGTTTATGAGAATAGCAGGATACGATGAATCCCAATTTTTACATTCAAATGGTTCTGATGGTACTGATTATTTCTTTAATGAAACTTTACTTGGTAAGATGTTTCCTTTCTCTCCATTAGGGTATGTTAATCCAAATGATTCTTCACAACAATCTCCAACTTATGTGCCTGGAACAATAGGTATCTATGTTAAAGATATCAAATATCCTTCTGATGGTGATGGACCATTAAGATTAGTTTATGCCTCTTCAGGCTTTGTTGAAGAAAAACCTGGACCAATGATTGGTGTTTTTATCTATGAAATAAATAAAGAGTATAAACCAGTGTCTTAATTTTCTAAGAATATCTCTCAGCTAATCTGTATCTCATGTATTTGTCATCAGGTGAAAATTTTGCTGGATGTACAGAAACTGTATCTTCATTACACTTGGGGCATTTTTCTTTTAATGTATAATGATTACATTTTGAACATTTTCTTAATTGGAATCTCATTTTAATTTTCTCTAGTTTTCTTTGAGTCTTCTCTAGTAAATTTGAATGAACCTTTTTTCTTTTCTATGTTAGTTTGAATTTCAGCAATTATTGGCTTTAGTGATTTCTCAGCAGATTTAAAATTATCTGAAGTTATTGACAGTCTATACTTTGGTGCTCCCAAATATGTAATATCTATAGTAGAATCTTTTTTTAATTCATCCAATAATGTTTTTTTAATAATTTCTACTCCATTAGTTTTGTTGTTTGTAATTCCCATAATTCCTCTAATTTCAACTGATGGAAGTTTTATTTTAGAGCAAATTTCCTCAATTACAGTTGAAGTTTTTTTTGCAAGTTTGAGTTCCTTTACTGACTCAATTCCGTTTCTTCCAATCTCAATGAATGCATCATAAACTGAATCAAATTTTGAAAAAATACTGTCTTCTAGCTTTTCAACTTCTTCATCTGATAATTTTGCTTTTTCTTGTACATTTTGTAATAGTGTTTTACCTTTTTCAAATTTTTTAACTTCCTTTAGTTTCTGTTTTTTCTGATCTTTTGAGATTTGTTTTAATGACAAATCAATATCTCCTCGTTTAGAATTTACTTTCTTTACAAGCAGAACTTTTTTCTCCCCATCCCTGACAAATCTACTTATTGATCTAATCCAACCTGGAGCAATTTCTGAAATATGTAAAAATCCTTGGACATCATCATATTCATCTAATGTCACATAAGCCCCATGATCCATTACTTTGGTAACAGTAGCAAGAACAATTTCTCCTTGTTCAGGCATCTCTTGAATTTCAGTAGACATTTCTTCTAAAACTCTCAAGTGTGTAAATTAATGTTGCTGGTTAGAAATCTATTCCTTTTTTAGCTTTAATACCTCTCTGAAATGGGTGTTTTATCTCTCTCATCTCTGTAACCAGATCTGCTACTTCAATAACTTCGTCTTTGGCATAATTTCCTGTTAGTACTAAATCTACTCCTTGTGGCTTTGATTTAATCAAATTTAGAACATCATCAACTGAAATTAATTCAAGATTTACTGCATAGTTAATTTCATCTAAAATGACAATATCGTAGTTTCCTGATTGAATTTTTTCATTGCTAATCCTGATTGCTTCTTTGGCAATTTTTTCATGATCTTCCTTTGGGCTTGTATCATCTATAATTCCAACAAATCCTTTACCTATAGCAATCATTTCAAATTCCGGTTCAAGCCTTTTAGACGAATCCATTTCACCATAGTGCCATGAACCTTTGATGAATTGAATCATACAAATCTTCTTTTTATAACCTGTAGCTCGTAATGCAATTCCTAATGCTGCTGTTGTTTTCCCTTTTCCCTTTCCTGTATATACAATGATTAAGCCATCTGTTACCATAGTTGATATTCAAATAATCTCACTAAAAACATTGAGCATTTCTCAAAAATAAACCAATTTAAATAAAAAATGATTCTAATCATGCAAATTGAAAATTCCAAGAATAGTATTAGCAGGCGTTACTAGTGGGGTTGGGAAGACATCCATAACATGTTCTATTATTCATGCCTTACAAAAACAGGGTTATTCAGTTCAACCCTTTAAGGTGGGGCCTGATTATATCGATCCTAGTTATCTATCCAGTATTTCAAAACATGAAACATACAACTTGGATGTTTGGTTAATGGGAAAAAATCAACTTTTGAATAGTTTCATTTCTAATTCAGAATCTGATATATCTATTATTGAAGGTGTTATGGGTTACTATGACGGTTTTGGTGGAGATTCTAATTATGCAAGCACTCATCATGTAGCAACTATAACAAAATCTCCTGTGCTCTTAGTTTTAGATGCAAGCAAAACTGCTCGTTCAATTGCTGCCACTGCTTTAGGTTTTCAAAAATTTCATAGAAATTCTCGTCTATCTGGAATTATTCTTAATAAAATTGGTAGCAAAAAGCATGAAATTTTGTGTAGAAGTGCATTAGAAAAAACTAAAATTCCAATTATTGGCGTAATTCCAAAAAACCCTCTACTAAATATAGAATCACGACATTTGGGATTAATTTCAACATCTAATAATAAAAATCTAAAAAGCCAAATTGAAAAAATATCAAAAATAATTTCAAAATCTTTAGATGTTTCTCAAATTATTAAAATTTTAAAAAATCCCATTGATCTTCCAAAAAAATCAAAACCTGCTCATAAAAAAATAAAAACTACTATCGCAGTTGCCCTTGATACTTCATTTAATTTCTACTATCAAGATAATCTAGAAGCATTACGTCGAGAAGGTGCAGTTCTAAAATTTTTTAGTCCTATTAAAGATAAGAAAATTCCAAAATGTGATGGACTTTACATTGGTGGTGGATTTCCTGAAGTTTTAGGTAATTTACTTGAAAAAAATCAAACTATGAAAAAAACTATCAAGAAATTATCTGAAGATAATCTTCCAATTTATGCTGAATGTGGTGGATTAATGTATCTCACAAAATCAATTGTTTATCATAACAAAAAATACAAAATGGTTGGTTTGTTTGATGCTGAAACTAAAATGACTCAGAAAATGAGACTTAATTATACGAAAGGTAAGATTACTGCCAAAACTCTCATCTCAGAAAAACCACATAATTTTCAAGGCCATGAATTTCATTATTCGCAGTTAGATTCAGTCTCCTCTGATTCTAAATTTGCTTATGACTTAGAAATTGGTGAGGGAATCAAAAAACATCAAGATGGAATGATGCAGCATAATACATTTGCCTCATACGGCCATCTCTATTTTGATAGCTCAAACTATGCCCAAATTTTTGTTAAAAATTGTTTAAAATATTCAAGAAGCTGATTTTTCTCTAATTAACTTAAAGATTGCATTAACTATGGCAGATACTGATGAACTTCCTCCTTTTCTGCCAATATTGGTGATAAATGGTGCACCTTCTAATTTTGATAATTCCTCTTTTGATTCTGCAGCACAGATGAATCCTACTGGAATTCCAATAATTAATGCAGGCTTTATGCCTTCTTTTACCATTTGAATTATCTCCATTAGAGCAGTAGGTGCATTTCCAATGGCTACAACTCCTCCATCAATATCCGATATAGCTGCTCTCATAGAGACTTGAGATCGTGTTTTTCCTTCTTTTTTTGCCAATTCCATTATTTTTGGATTTGAAATATTACAAATTATGTTATTTTCAAAATCTTTAGGATTTTGCTTATTCAATCCACCAATTACTCCATTAACATCAACTATAATGCTACAACCATTTCTCAAAGCACTCATGGCATTCTCAATTGCATCTTTGTGAAAAATTATTTTATTTTTACCTGCAAAATCAAAATCTGCTGTAGAATGAATAACTCTTCTAACAATAGGCCATTCTTTTTCATTATATTGGTGTGTACCAATTTCATCTTCAATCATCTGCATACTTGCATCTTCAATTGATTGACCTTTTTCAGTTTGCATCTTCTACCTCTTTTGCTCTTTCTATTATCAAATCTATCATCTTCTCATCTACTCCTAAATGTTTTGTAATGTATGTTTTTTTCAGATTAGAATTTTCAAGTGCTGGTGTTAAATCATTATTGATGTCAGTTTTTACATGTGCTCCTTCATGTAAAAAATAAAAAACAATTATTAGAACTTTAGGATTATCTTTTTCACATTTTTTTACTCCTTCAAAAATATCTGGTTGTTCAATTTCCAACCAACATCGACTCACATTTCTATAGGAATTTTTTAGTTCATTTACTATGTAGTTTAATGACATTTGTGCATTAGGATCTTTACTACCATGTCCAATAATCATTACATCTACATCTTTTTTTGGAAGAGTTATTTGATTTTCTTGAAGTGTTGTAGATATTCTATTTTCAACTACATCTACCAAAGTTTTGTGCATACTCATTTGCTTTGTAACAACAAATTTCACTTTGGTATCTTTTTGAAACTTCATTACATCAATAACTGCATTTTTCACTTTTTTACCAGGATACAAAAAGTAAGGAACTATAGTTAACGAATCAATATCTTCTTTGAGACATTTAGTAATTCCAGCCTCAATATATGGTGGAATTACCTCTAAGAAACAAAAATCTGTGAATACATAATCACTTTTTGCCTTAATTCTCTCACAAATAGTCTCTAATTCGTCAGATGCCTCTCTTTTCCTACTTCCTCTGTCGATAATTAATAATCCTCGCTTCAATTTACAATCCTCGCAATAGCTATAGTCAAATTTGGTGGAAATTTCTGTTTTTCTACAATTAATTCTCCACCAGAAACTTTGATTGCTGCAGCTTCAGACACACTTGCAGTTCCTTCAAACGCTTTTACCGTTTCTGAAGGATTCGGAGCAGAAATCTCAGATAAATCCTCTCTATCTACATATTCTACTGGAATATTCATTTCCTTTTCAATGTCTATCAATCCTTGAATATCTTGTGGTTTTTTTATTGATACTAGTTTTGCAATAGATTTTGAACTAAGTTTAAATTTTTCTAGACAATGTTCAATTCCCTCCTTGATTATTTCTTTTGAGGTATCCCAATGTAATCCAATACCAATTACTAAACTTGGAGGACGATATATTACAGATTCTTTATCTAAATTCTTATCAATAACTCTATCAGAAATTATAAGATACGCTTTAGAATTTGAATTCTTCAAATCTTCTAAACTATCATAAATTGAGACATTTTTTGGTAATTTTTTACACCAATTTTTTTTGCCTATTTCTTGAAAAACACCAATAGGTTCTTCATTTACCATATGCGCACTAATTTTAGTTACAGTAGAATCATCGTCAATTTTCCAATTAAATTCTCTTCCTACCATATCCACTGCTATAGTTTTGTTAACATCAGCTGCAGTAGTTATTACCGGTAAAGCACCTATTTTTTCTGCAATTTCTTGAGTTAACTCATTTGCCCCTCCAATATGTCCAGATAACACACTAATTACAAAATTTGTTTTATCATCAATTACAATTACAGCTGGATCTGTTTTTTTATCTTTCAAATGTGGCGCAATTAATCTAATTACTGCACCTAATGAAAATATGCACACTAGTGCATTATTGTTTTTAAAAAGTTCAATAATTTTTTCTGATGTAGGTTCAGAATACCATATTATTTCACTATCTTCATTTGAGAATTTAACCGGTGCAAAAATATTCCAGTCAGGAAATAGTTCTTTTAGATTTTGTCCGATATTGACTCCATTTTTGGTAATTGCAAGAACTACAGTTTTTTCCATAATCAAAACTTTCTAAATTTCATAAAATACCTTACTCTTCTGACTTTCTAGCCAAAATCTTTCCATCAAAATTAAACAATATTACATCAATTGGAACTTTTTCCTCAGAATGTTTTCTCATGTGTTTATACGTCTCACTACAAATTAACTCAAAAAATCCTTCAACATTATTTTCTTGAATTATTTCAGAAACATGTCTTGCTGTATTTGCTTTTTTAATACTTTCAATTATTGTTTCTGTTGCATTTGATTTTCTTGCTAATTCTGCCAGAAAATTCATGTCTACCTTTGAACCTTTAACATGAGTTTGTTTTACTCCTGCAGCCATCTTTGCAAGTTTTCCAATAAAACCAACAACATATGCTTTGTTGATATTTTTTTTACCACATTGTTGAATTGTATATCCTGAAAAATCACCTATCTGTACAAAACAATGTTCTGGTAAATCAACAATTTTCTTTGCAAAATCTTCACTTCTTCCACCTGTCGTTAGTACTACTGTATCATTTCTCATTGCAATTGTTACATCTAAATTCTGTCTAATTGATGCTGCATAAGATGCTGTAGAAAATGGAATAACAATTCCACTAGTTCCTAAAATTGAAATTCCATTCTTAATTCCTAATCTTGGATTGTCTGTTTTAGGTCCTAATTCTTTTCCCTTGGGAACTGAAATTACAACTCTAATTCCTTTTTTTACAAGAATTTTTTCTCCAACTTCTCTTAAATTTGCAATAATCATTTTTTTAGGAACTGGATTTATTGCAGGTTTGTTAATTTCTAAACCTAAACCTGGCTTGGTAACTATTCCTACTCCCTCTCCTCCATCAATATCAATTTCATTTACTTTTTCTGTAAATGATAGTTCAACTATAATTTCTGCACCATGAGTGACATCAGGATCATCTCCCCCATCTTTAATTACAGAGCATTTTGCTTTATTGGATTCAAATTCACAAGAATGTATTGGAATATCGATAAAATCTCCTTTAGGTAATCTAATAGATACATTTTCAGTTTTTTGCTGATTAATTATTGATAATAATGCAGATTTAGATGCAGCAGTCGCTGAGCTTCCAGTAGTATAACCTGTTCTTAATTTTATCTTTTTTTCTTCCACACCTATTGTATTCATTTTAGTGTATTAATTCTTGTTTGCTTAATGTTCAAAATCTTCTAAATAGATTTAAAATTAAAAATAACTTGAGATTTGTATGGTTAAAGGTAATCAGATAGTTATAACTGGAGCAAGTGGATTTATTGCAAGAAATCTCAGAAAATATTTATCTGAAAAAAATATCAAACTAGTTTCAATATCACGAAATGATTTTAAACAATTTAAAAATGAACACAAAGTTATTTCAAAAAATTATGATGAAAAGAGCCTTCTTTCAAAAATCCAAAATTCAGATGCATTAATTCATCTTGTTGGAGTTGGCAAACAATCTGTTAAAACTGATTATAATATGGTAAATGTTGAATTTACAAAACATATTGTAAATTTAAGTAAAAAAGCAAAAATCAAAAAATTTATTTTTACAAGTGGTCTTGGTGTTTCATCAAATACTTCATTAGGATATTTTATTTCTAAATATAAAGCAGAAAAACTAATTATAAATTCTGGATTAAATTATACAATTTTTAGACCTTCATATATTGTTGGAAAGGATGATCTGTTTACAAAATATCTAAAAAAACAAATTAAGAAGGGAAAAATTGAGATTCCAGGAACTGGAACTTACTCAATTCAACCAATTTACATTAATGATGTCGTACAAATTATTCTTCAATCAGTTCTTCAAACAAAATTTAAAAATAGAATTATTGATCTTGTTGGCCCTGATCGCATTACTTTTCAACAATATGTTAAACTTTTTTCTAAAGGAACTAGAACAATCATCAAAAAAATCAATCTAGAAGATGTTTGTCATACTGCAATAACTAATTCAAACTCTGATTTTGGGGTTGATGATCTCAATATTCTCATTGGTAATTTTAAAGGAAATCATAACAAGTTAAGAAAAATTACTGAAATTAAATTTCAATCAGTTGTGGAATTATTAAAGTCCGGCAGCTTGCTTTAGTGTTTCAGCCTTGTCTATTTTTTCCCAAGTGAATTCAGGCTCATTTCTTCCAAAATGACCATATGATGCAGTTTTTTTGTAAATCGGCCTTTTCAAATCTAATTGTGCAATTATTCCTGATGGTTTCATATCAAAATTCTTTCTGACCAGATCTTCAATCTGATTTTCTGGAATTTTATTTGTTCCAAATGTATTAACATAAAGTGATACTGGTTCAGCCACTCCTATTGCATATGCAAGTTGTACTTCACATCTATCAGCTAGTCCTGCTGCAACAATATTTTTTGCAATATATCTGGACATATAACATGCAGATCTATCTACTTTGGAAGGATCTTTTCCTGAGAAAGCTCCTCCTCCATGTCTTCCAAATCCACCATAAGTATCAACAATGATTTTTCTTCCTGTTAAACCAGCATCTCCATGTGGACCACCAATTACAAATTTTCCAGTAGGGTTTATGTGAATTTTAATTTTATCTTCCCAAAGATTTCCTAAAACTGGTTTGATTACTTTATCTATGATTTCTCTTGAAATTTCTTCATGAGAAACATCTGGTGCATGTTGTGTTGAAACTATAACTGTTTCAATCTTTGTTGGTTTGTCATCTTCATATCTTACAAATACTTGTGATTTACCATCTGGTCTAACCCATGGTAAAGTCTTATCTCTTCTAACTTCTGATAATTTCTGAATAAGTTTGTGTGCTAGTAAAATTGGCATAGGCATTAATTCTTTAGTTTCATTTGTTGCATAACCAAACATCAATCCTTGATCTCCTGCACCTTGTTCCTTTTCTTCAGTAGCTGATATGCCTTGACTAATATCCGGACTTTGTGAATGTAGTCTTAAATTGACTTGACAAGTATCTGCATCAAACATCAAGTCTTTGTTATCATACCCAATTTCTCTAATTGTTTTTCTAACTAATTCTTCTTGAGCCTTTTGATCAAAATCTGCCTTAGATGTAACCTCTCCAGATACTGCCACAAAATCTGTAGTAACCATTGTTTCAACTGCAACTCTTGAGTTTGGATCTTGTCTGAGATATTCATCTAAAAATGCATCAGAAATATTATCACATATTTTATCTGGATGTCCTTCTGTTACTGATTCTGATGTAAATAGAAAACTATTAGTCATAAAATCACTAACTAGAGTTCATTTTCTAATTTGATAAATAATACATTATTGCCTCTTACTATTACTCTTCCATAGTTTGCAACTGTTTTGCCATGAAATACTTCTTCAGCATCAGTCATAATCAAATTCATGTATGAATCAACATTATCCATCTTTCCTTTGTATTCTACTTCATTTTTCAGTCTTACAGTAACTTTCTTCTTGGTACTTTTTTGCAGAGTAGTTAAAGGCCTTTTTGCACTAGTTGTTTGTGACACTAATCATTCACTTGTTTTGCAACTTTGTTCTCTAGAATAAAAGCCTTACCTACTCTATAAAAATTAAAATTCCTTAAATTTTTTCTCCTTTTTCTAATAATTATACAAATGATCTCTACTGGTTTACAAAAATTGGATGAATTCTTATCGGGAGGGATTCCTGATGGTGTAATTGTAGATATTTTTGGTGAAAATGGAACAGGAAAAACCCAACTCTTACTGCAATTATCCATAAATTCAATCAAAAATGGTGGCCATGTTCTGTATTTAGATACAACAGGTGGATTCAGACCTGAGCGAATACTGGAAATTCAAAATCAAACTGAAAAACAGATTGATTTTCTTGAAAAAATTACAGTATCTAGAATAACTAATACTTCAGAACAAATAAAATCTTTAAAAAATCTTACAAACAATGATTTTTCTTTAATTGTAATTGATAATGTAACTGATTTATTTTCTTATGAATATAAAAAAGATGAATCTATTTTTGAAAAGAATTCATTATTTATGAAATATATACATGAATTATCAAAATTTGCAATTACAAAAAAAATTCCTATCATAATTACTAATATGATTAGAAATATTGAAGGTAATAATGTAGAAAATATGAAAAGTGCTATTGATCCTTTTACTCATATCAAAATCCAACTTTCTAAAAATCAATCAAAATTTACAGGAAAAATTTACTGGGCACTAAACAAAGAATATTTTTCTTACAAAATCCATACTTCGGGATTAGTTGATTATACTGAAGATATTTAACGGTCAATCATGAAGTTTACTAATGGCAGGGATTTTTGATTCAATTCCAATAATTACTGTAGTTTTGTTTGCACTAGGACTAGTAGGTATAATGGTTTATGAAAGATCAAAATCAAAATCAACAGACGAATCAAATTCTTGAATCTTTATTTAAGAAATTTGGATTTTCTAAACTAACTGAAATTCAGAAAAAAGCCTCACCAATTATTTTACAAAAAAAAGATTGTCTTGTAATTGCCCCTACAGGTTCAGGAAAAACTGAATGCTCTGTAATTCCAATTTTTTCTCTACTAAAAAATTCAAAGAAGAATGGAAAAATCAAAACTCTATACATTACTCCTCTTCGAGCATTAAACCGTGATGTATTTAGAAGAATTACAAAATATGCTCATGAAAACGAGTTATCCATTGAAATCAGACATGGAGATACTTCTCAAAAAGATAGAAAAAAAATTAGAGACAATCCTCCAGATATTCTAATTACGACACCTGAAACTCTAGTAATTCTTTTAACACAAATCAAAATGCTTGATGCATTATCTGATTTAGAATGGATTGTAATTGATGAGGTACATGAATTATTAGCTAGTGAAAGAGGTTCTCAATTATCCCTAAGTATTGAGAGATTAGAAATTAACTCAAAATATCCTCTCACTAAAGTAGGATTATCTGCTACCGTTGGAAATTTTGAAGAAGCAGGAAAATTTGTTGTGGGTACTAAAAGAAAATGTGAGATTATTAGAGATAAATCAGTAAGAAAATATGATGTAGAAGTAAAGTACGTTGAGGGAACAATTTCTGATGTTGCAGAAAAAATCATCGAATATTTCTTAGAACTAGATTTAAACTCCCCAATACTTCTATTTACTAATACTAGAGGTGAAGCCGAATTTTTAGCTTCAATTTTAAAAGAAAAATCTTCTATTAAAATTGAATTACATCATGGTTCTCTATCAAAAGTAATTAGAGAAGAAACTGAGATTACTTTACGAGAAGGAAAACGTGGTATTGTTGTATGTACATCTTCACTTGAGTTAGGATTGGATATTGGTTCAATTGAATTGGTGATTCATTATGGTTCTCCTAGACAAGTATCCAAATTAGTTCAAAGAATAGGAAGAAGCAGACATAATAGAAATGCATCAGCCAAAGGGCTTATTATAACAAATAATCCTGATGATGAATTTGAAGCACGAGCTATACTTGATCGTGTTCAAGAAGGTTCAATTGAAGAGCAAAAAATTCATGATGGCTCTCTTGACGTTTTGGCTCATCATTTAGTTGGATTATCAATGCAGCTTGGGGAAATTTCAGTTGAGCAAGCCTTTGAACTGATGACAAAAGCTTATCCATTTCGGAATTTACAACTAGAAGATCTAACAGGTGTGTTGAACTTGCTTGATTCAAACTATCTGATATTTTTTGATAGAACAAAAATGACTTTTTGGAAGAAAGGGAGGGCATTCAAGTATTATTTTGAGAATCTATCAACAATTCCTGATATTCTAAAATTCAAAGTCTTTGATAGTGTAGGAAAAAAAATCATTGGATCATTAGATCAAAGATTTGTAGGTGATTTTGGAGATTCAGGAAATATCTTTGTCCTAAAAGGTTTACAATGGAGAATACTAAATGTTGATGAAAAATCATTTACTGTAAATGTTGAACCTTTTAGAGGAGGGGGAATTACTGTTCCATACTGGGAAGGAGAAAGCATTCCTATTGATTACAAAACTGCAAGAAAAGTGGGAAATTTTCGCAGTAAAGTTAAGAATGGTTCACTTGAATTAACCAATAAAATTATTGAAAAATTAAATTTTAATGAAATTCCTGATGAAAATAATATAATAATTGAATCAAGTAAATCTCAAGGTTCAATTGTAATTCATTCGTGTCTTGGCACCAAAATTAATTCTACATTGTCTACATTACTCTCTTCAATGTTATCTTCAATGTTGGGTTCTGTTGTTGATTCTCGTTCAGATGGTTATCGAATTGTTTTATCTTCTAGATCACGAATTTTAGAAAAGCTTTTTCTTGAAATTATAAAAGATGATTATGATCTATATCCTATTGTCACTGCATCTTTAGCTGGAACTCATAATGTTAATTGGAGAACATGGTGTGTTGCCAAAAAATTTGGAATAGTTGGCCGTGGAGCAATTTATGAAAGAAAATCTGCCAGATTTTTATATGAACGGTATTCTAAAACTGTACTTGTACATGAAGCACTACGTGAATTATTTCATGATAAATATGATCTAAAAAATTCTGATAAAGTTCTGAAAAAAATTCGTGAAGATAAAATCCATATTAAGTGGTTAGAAGTTGACAAATTTTCAAAATTAGCAGAACCAATTTTAGATCATACTGCAAAATACTATGCAGCTCCAGCAAATCTTGATAAAGGAATAATTGATCTAGTCAAAGCAAGACTTGCAAAGACTAAGCATCGTTTGATTTGTGCAAGATGTGGAAAATGGGAACGTGTAGTAGAAACTAATGAAATTAAAAATGTCTTGATATGTCCGTATTGTAAGGCCAGACAAATTACTGCCACTTACTATTCTGACTATGATTTACCAAAAATAATTCAAAAAAAACATACAGGAAAAAAACTCTCTTCAGATGAAAAACACAAGTTTGATCGTGCCTGGAAAGTCTCTTCTTTGATAGAAAATTTTGGTAAAACTGCCATTACTGTATTGTCTGGATATGGCGTAGGGGCAGACACTGCTGCAAGAATATTGCGAAATATGGTAGATGATGAATATCTATTCAAACAAATCTATGAAGCTGAAAGACAATATGTTGTAACAAGAGGTTTTTGGGATTCTTAATTTTTCTTTGTAATTTTAGAAAATGCTGTTACAAATAGTTCTATTCTTCCTTCAAGTCCCGCTTTAGCATTTAATCCTGTTATTGACACTATTTCTCCCAATTCACATTTGTCAATTATCCTAGCATGATTTCTCCAACCTTTTACCCAAATCTGACCAGTGTCATCTTCAACAAACATTTCTGATAGTGCTATTGATTCTCCAGATTTTGTTTGAACTTCACGTCTTTCAGGAACTTTCAATATTATGGATTCAATACAATAATTTCCATCTACTTTAACATCATTAATTTTTGTTCTAAGTTGAGATAATGATGGAATAGATTCATCATTGTCTAATTTTCTTACAAAAGAATTTTCATCTAATGTAATTGAATTTCCATAAACTTTTGATGGCATACACTCTATCACATCTCCTTCTACACAAATACCAGTTAAGTTTGCAAAATCACTAATGTTGTAGTTATTTTTTTTATTATCAACAGCTAAAATCATTTTTTTGCCATTTTCTGTTGTTGATATTGAAAGAACTCTTGTAATTACTGGTTCTGCTTCTTTTCCTCCTTCAATCTCAATGATAGTTGCATCATTGCCATGTATTTCTAATCCCTGATTTCCTGATCTTACTTTAACTCCAAGTAATCTTACTTTAGCTGATTGAGAAATCATATTTGGGATAGATGATTCATCTTTTCCCCATAGAACAACTCTCATTGCACTACCATCTTTTCCTTTTAGTCTCATTCTAAGTGCTTTTCCAGGCTTACCACGAGAATTTGTAAATTCCATCCCACTGATTAATCCATCAGTTATTCCTGAAATTACAAGATCTTTTTGTCCTTCTTGTAGTTCGCTAACATCTTTTGTAATGGTATCAATAGTTGGAATTTCACTTTCTGTATCTGCGGTTTCAATATTTGAGCCAGAGCCAATGTTTATTGTTGGTGAACCATCAAGATCTGATTTTACATAGGCCTTTATGATTTTGATTAAATCACCAGGTTTTAGATTTTCAACACCTGGTAGATTCGCTTTTTCATCCCACAACTTTACACTTGCTGTAGAATTTTCATCGTATACGGTCATCGTTCTAAGATAAAATGGAGAACCATCTTTTCTTGAAAATTGTTTTGCTGGTGATAAATTTAAAACTCTTGTTTCTAATGAGATTTCTTTTGCTCCTGCATATAGATCTTTTAACCTCATTTCAACTTTTAGCGATTCTGATAATGTGATTCCATAATCAGATGCAATCAAAAATAGAGCTCCTTGATCTGTCAAATATCCGGCGCCAATTTTTTCTTTTTTCTGTTTAATTTGCTCTTCTACAACTTCTTTAGTTAATTCAGGTTTTTGTTCAAGTAATTTCTCAATAAGATTTTCAAATTCAGACAATTCATTGTTGGTAAACTTGTTCTATTAATAAAAATTTCATTAAATTGTAAAATTCGTTTTTTATTAGAATTGATCGCTTTATTATTACTTCTTCAAAGATGACATCTAAAATTTTCTAATTTTGAACATGTTTCATTTAGATTTAGCATATTACTACAAAAAATGTTCTGAATTTACTCATTAACTAAATTAGTGGGATGATCGCAGTTTTGTTATGTTTTGTATTGATGTTAACCATCTGTCAAAATCGTATGGTTCAGTCAAAGCTGTAGATGATCTTGTCTTATCTGTTAAATCAGGTCAAGTTTTTGGATTTTTAGGTCCTAATGGTGCTGGAAAATCAACTACCATCAAATTACTAACAACATTAATTCCACCTTCAAATGGCTCACTTTCTATTTTGGGCATAAATGCTATCAAAAACCCTCTTCAAGTTCGTCATAAAATCGGTGTTGTCTTACAACAACCAAGTTATGAGCCTACTTTGTCTGTTGAAAAATCCTTTGATAAATACGGGATGATGTGGAATGTTCCAAAAACTGAACGTAAAAAAAGAATCGAGCAACTTTTGAAAGATTTTGATCTAGTAGAAATTCGTAAAAAAAGAAATGAAGATCTTTCAATTGGTCAACGAAGAAGAGTCCAAGTTGCACGTGAATTTATGCATGATATGGAATTATTATTTTTAGATGAACCTACTGCTGGCTTAGATCCAGGTGCTAGAAGAAAACTATTAGATTATTTAAAAAATAAAGTAAAAACCGGATTAACAATTTTTTATACAACACACATTCTAACCGAAGCTGAATACCTTTGTGATGAAATAGCAATAATTGATAAAGGAAAAATAATTACTGTTGATTCACCTGATGCATTAAAGAATAGATTTGGAAAAGAAAAAACTATAAAAATTCATTTATTAGAAAAACAATCTAACATATCTTCACTCTTATCTGGAATTACAGACTGTACAATTGATTTTGATACTGGAACTAACATAGTTATTCATTCAGAGCAATCAGAATTAGTATTATTACAAGTATTAAAGATACTCAATGATAGCTGTATAGAGATTGAAGATCTATCAGCTGTCCCAACCAATCTAGAAGAGATCTTTTTGAATATGGTGAGAGAAAATGCATCCAATAATTAGATTAGTGAATAGAAATCTAACAATTTCTCTTAATCCTGGATTTTTAATTTGGCAAGTAATTTTTCCTTTAATCTATATTTTTGTTGCAGGTTTTGCATATGCACCATTAATTCATGAAGTTCCTTTTGGTGGTAAAGATCTTGATTATCCTGCATTTTTGGCATCAGGTATGATTGGATTTAACATCATGAATAGTACACTCATTTCTGGTATTCTTATTTGGAATGACAGAAGGCATGGTATGTTTGAACAAATTATGTCAGGACCATTTACCAGAAGTCATTATATTCTTAGTAATATCTGCACCATAGGCATAATTGGATTAGTGAGTGCATTTTTGATAGTTATAGTTGGCTATCCCGTATTTTTTGAGTCTGCAGAATTCTCATTTATTACAATTCCAATAATTATTTTTGGTGCCATTACTGGTTCTGTATTGTTTGGCTCATTAGCATCAATAATTTCTACCAGATTACGCTCAAGTGAGGGATTTAATGTAGTTATTAACACTGTTTTTCTATTCTTTGCTTTTGTTAGTACAGCATTTTATCCAGCTGATGGGGCTCCAGAGCCATTACGTACAGCATTTTATCTAAATCCCTTAACCTACCTTGTAGATGTAATTAGAGCAGGAATTTTTGGAACAATCACTGAATTTGTAATTTATGAAATGATAATTATTGTGGGAATTGCATCTGTTCTCTTTGTTATTGCATCAAGACTATTAACAAAACTAGATTTTTAGAAATTAAAATCATTTTTTGAACTTTTCATATAATTTATTAATTTTTTTAATTATGTCTAGATTTTCATATTCTACTAAACTTAGATTTGGAATTACACAATGTCCTCCAATAATTCCTGGATACATTTTTGGTCTATTACCTAAATTTTCATGAATTTCATCAGCAAATTTCCACATTTCATCAAAATCAACACCTTCTTTTTCACAAATCATTTTTGTAATCTGAGCATAATTGATTAACCATCCATAATATGTTGTATCGACTAATATTTTTGCAAGTTCTGCTGTTTTAGTAGTTGACATCCAATCTACTTTTTGAAATCTTTTCTCTAAATCTGATTTTATTTCTGGATCTATTTGTTTGTCATCTGATGAAATAAATTTTGTATATTTTTTAATATCATCTAAAAATCTTTTATGCACTCCACGTACTGGTGAAAATAAAACTAGAACTTTGGATTTTTCTTGAATATTTTTTGTTGTTCCTGGTTTTACAGTAGAATGAACCAGAACTACTTTCAACCCTTCAATCTTACTAATCCAATTTGATGTAATATCAACAAATTCTGTTAATTCTCCTGGAAGACAAATATGAAGATATTCTGGATTCTCAATTGTAGAGTTTTCCGAATAGTTTTTGCATTTTGAGGTATCCAGATCAATTCCAATACAATTGAATCCTCTTTCAACAAGTAAGCCAAATAGTGTCTTTCCTACCTCACCCATGCCCAAAATAATGTCTGTCATTGTACCCAATTTCAGAAAAACTATCTATGTTATATTCGTGTTACAGCAATCTTTCATTTTTTAAATATAGTAGCCCGGGCCAGACTCGAACTGGCGTCACGGGCTTCAAAGGCCCATATGCTTGACCTCTACACTACCGGGCTGCTAAATCCAGCACTCTCATTCCCTTAATGAACTTTTTATTTGAATTTGACTCTTTTAACTAAAATTATTCTTTGATTACTTTGATCAATTTTTGTATAGGATCTTCCATTTGTTCTACAATTATTTTTGCTCTTTTTTGACTCATCTTATTTGATGATCCAAAAATTTTTGTAATGTGATTATAAACTTTATTTGGATTTGTTTCTCTTTTTACCAAATGTTTTTTTACCAAAAAATTCTCAATGATATTTGGAACTGCATTATAAGATATTGTTGGAATTCCCATTAAAGCGGATTCTGCAGTCATAGTACCACCAGATCCAATAAAAACATCTGTATTGTTTAACAAATGTTTTCCATCAAATGACATTTTTACAATTTTAGCTTTTTTACCAAATCTTTTTTGAAGATTTTGAATTTGTTTAGTGTATCTACATAAAATTACAATATTTTCTTCACTATACTCTTTTACAATTTGTTTAATAATTGGAATTATTTTACTTGATTTTGATGTATATGATGCCTCTTCTTCTTCTACTCTGATCAAAATATTTTTTCTTTTGTTCTTTTTGAATGGTAATGGTTCTTCTTGATTTATTTTTCTTTTGATAGTAACAGCTGCATCTATTGCTTTGTATGATACAATATTTTTCTTATCAATCCCATATTTAGAAAATTCATTTTTTGGAATAACATTTGGAATGAGTAATTTTTGAATTAAAGGCAATGTTAATCGCATAACTGCATCAGCATGTGGTGAATCACAAAATGCTACATGTCTTATTCCTAAACCAAATGAAATCCTTGCTGCTTCGGGAGAACAAAAACTAATTGTTATATCTGGAGAAAATGCCTTGATTTTTCTAGAAAGCTTTTCTTTCCTATCAATACTGGCTTGAAGTTTAGCTGTTTTATCAGCTCCTCCGTGTTTTCCAACAAAAACAAGGTCAAAATTACGTATTTTTGCTAGTTTTGTAACTTCTTCGTATTCTCTAGAAGTACACAAAATATTGTGCTTTTTCCCTAATTTTTCAATTATTAATTCAGAAAACAATAATTGTTTTGGGGTAAGAATATCTATCCATATTTTCAAGTAATTTCCGTAATTGTAGTAAGTTCAATAAGTTTTTCTTAGTCTATTACTAGCTGAAAGTGTAATGGGGGGAACAAAAGTTGTTGTTTATGGCCTAAGTACAGAAGGATATGCTATTGCATCTCAAATGGCAATCAAAGGTGCTGATGTTTACATTATAGATGAATCTACTCCTTCAGCAATTTCACTTAAAGCAGAAATAGCTAAAACTTACCCAAATGTGTCTTCTCTAAAAGAAGATGAGCCATTATTAGCCATGGAGCCAATTGATGTAGCTATTTCCAAAGCTCAATATCTTTTCTTTACTCCAAGAATTAGAAAAACAGGGCAAGATACTAAAACTGAAATTCATTCTAAATTTAAGGATGCAGTAAAATCATTAAAGAAGAATAGTTCACTCATTTTTACTCTTCCAACAGGATTTGGAGGTAACAATGAAAATATTTCATTACTGGAACATGTAACAGGTCTTGAGGTCGGAAAACAAATTTCATATTTTTATTATCCATTAGAAGATCTAAGTCAACAACCAAAGATTATTGGTTCTTTTAATGGAAAGGAAGATCCTAAATTATCTGATTTACTCACTATGGGTAAAAACGAGAAAAGATTTGTTGCTATTTCATCATCAGAACATTTTCATGCTATTAACACATTATCTAGATTTTCTAGTTTGTGTAGTATTTTAGAAGTATGCAAGTATGCACAAGATGAAATTACCAAAAATGACTTATCCTCAGATGATTTTCAGGAAATATTTCTTGATGATATGATTAGTGGACTACTTGATCTAAAATCTTTGGGTTCCTCATTTGAAGGTGCAAACACTCTCATGTATCTAATTAATGGAAGTGTAAAAGGAATTGATGGATATATCAAGAGATTAATTGATGAAATTCGAACAACATTAAAGAAAAATGATCTTAAAGCTAGTAGAACTAAAATCGTGTTATCTTGGATTCTTGATCAACATGCAATGCGTGGAGATAAAATTGAAATGCTCCAAAATTTAACCTCAAGATTACGTGATTACATAGGTGATGTAGAAGCTTATGAAGATCCAAACTTCGATCTTTTCCATAGTGATAAAACAACAATTGTTGTGGCATGTTCAAAAACTGATCTTGAAAATATTGAAAAAACTAAACAAGATTCTAATCTAATTATTGTCAAAGCTAATCCTTTATGTGAAACTATTCAATAATAATTTAAGGTAATACCCCGTCAGTTGGAACAAATAACAAAGAATATTTCTAAATCGCCCATTCCTAAGTTGTGCCTGATGTTGATCCGATCAAACTGGCAGATAGTGTGACGAAAAGTAGGGTCT
>JACERO010000016.1 GCA_013911135.1 Candidatus Nitrosopumilus sp.
AGACCCTACTTTTCGTCACACTATCTGCCAGTTTGATCGGATCAACATCAGGCACAACTTAGGAATGGGCGATTTAGAAATATTCTTTGTTATTTGTTCCAACTGACGGGGTATTACCTTAAATTATTTGGTCAAAAAAGGTATTATTCTAATATGATCTGGTCAATTTTTATTTCATTGAATACATAAATACTCTCAACTCAGATTCAAAATGAAAATGAGGCTTTCAGGATTCTTAGCGTTTGCATTACTATCTATTTCAATTCTATCTTATGGCGTTAATGGTTCTGTCTTTGCAGATGAACATAACATTCCTCCAGTATTTGCAGAAACTGACTTGGATGTATATGGAAATGGTGGAACTGTAGTTATCACTGGAACCATAAAAAATTATGATTCCTCCGCTGGACATGGACTTACTTATATTATTTGGTCTCCTCTTGATTCTAACGATAATACTGCTATTGTGTCTATTGGACAAATAACTCCAATATCTGATGATGGTTCTTTTGAAGAAACTCTCGTTGCTGGTGGCGTTCTATGGAAATTAGCTGGTGATTATATGATTGAACTTCACTATGGTGCAGATTCAGGTGAAGTTGCAATTAATTATGTTGGTGGAGAGCAACTTACTACTACTGAAACAGAAGAACCAGAACCAGAACCAGAACCAGAACCAGAACCAGAACCAGAACCAGAACCAGAACCAGAACCAGAACCAGAACCAACATGTGGATCTGGAACTACATTAGTAAATGGTATTTGCCAAGTAGTTAGTACACCTGAACCAAAAGGTGGTGGTTGTTTAATTGCAACAGCCGCATATGGCACAGAACTAGCACCACAAGTTCAATTCCTCAGAGAAATTAGAGATAATACTGTAATGAGTACTGCATCAGGAGCAGCATTTATGACTGGATTTAACCAATTGTACTATTCATTCTCACCAACAATTGCAGACATGGAAAGGGAAAACCCAATGTTCCAAGAAGTAGTGAGAGCTTTTATCACTCCAATGGTATCAACACTATCAATTATGACATTGGCTGAAAATGGTTCAGAAGTTGAAGTTCTAGGACTTGGACTATCTGTAATTGCACTCAACTTGGGAATGTATATTGCAGCACCTGCGTTAATTGGATTCAAAGTTCATCAGCATATTAAATCTAGAAAATAATTTCATCCTGTTTCATTTTAGTAGGTTATTATACTAAAACACATCATGAAATTTAATGCATATTGAATACGAAGAATTTGATACAATCGAAGACTTTTTCATGTATATGGCATCAGCAGCTCCTCCAATGAAAAATACAATGCCTGTTAATTCTTACAAAGGATATGTAATGTCCTTTATTCCACTTAGCCCAATAACTGGAGAAACATTCCTTATGCTTTATTCAAAGGGTTCACTTGAATCAGGAATTTATGAATTTGATGTTACATCAAAGTCTTTCAAGAAAGTTGAAAGTATTGAAAGAGCAGACAAAGTTTACTTTATTTCTATAACACCAAAACGAAACACTATAGCAGATGTTGCTATTGAAAATCTATAATTTCTTTGTTATAATTTTAGGTGCAGTAACTGATCTACTTCTTGCATATTTGTCCATAATCTCTTCTGGAGTTCGTCCATTAAAGAGATCTTTACATAATCCTCTGAGATATCTCATAATTGCCCAAGTTCCTGCTTTAAGAATTCCATACATGAAGACCTTCATTGGTGGACCATAGGTCTTGTTTCTAAGAATAATTGGAATAATGTCATTAATTACACGTAAGTTATTTTCCCAACATCTCCAAAATAGAGTAAATTGTGCTTCATTCAAGTTTCCAAAGTGCATTGAATTCTTTTCACTAAAGTCTTGGTAAAGTAATGGTGCCACTAGTCCTCTAAAATTCATCTCTCTAAAGTCACTAATCATATCAATAGTATACTGGTTATCCTCTGGAGTTTCATCAGGCCAACCAATGATAATTGTTGCAGCTGGGAACCAGTGATTTTCATTTAGAATTTTTGCACCATCCATTACAACACTCCCCCACTCTTCAGGTGAGAATGGTTTTGTTTTAACACCAAGATGTTTCTTTACCAAATTTGGTGCTACTGTTTCAATTCCTAAATTTGTTGCAAGCCATCTTCCTGTTTCGTCTTGTTTATTGATATGTGAAATTTGTTGCATTAATGTAGGATCTGCTGCAACTGCTGAGAATGTCATATGTGTAGTTCCAATAAAGTTTGCTCCTAATCCTTTGAGTCCTTTCCACAAGTCAGTAATAACATCTCTATTTGGAACAAAATCTCTGTTATCACATCCATAAAGCAACATCTCATCTGAATGTAACCAAATTGAATCAAATCCATAATCTAAGTTAATTTTTGCTTCATGTTGTAATCTTTCTAATGGTAAGTCTTTCTTTGATCTTTTGTTTACGTCACAAAAGTCACATCCTCTACCACAACCTCTCATTGCCTCAATCAAAGAATTAATTGTAGGACCTTCAATCATTGGAATATTTTCAAGGTTTCTAACAAAACAATGCATTAGTTCTGGTGCATCTCCTTTTTCAAGATCTTGGAACAAATCTATTGCTAACTCATCGGCTTCACCTACAACTACCGTATCTATTCTGTGAATTTTCATTCTATCTGATTTAGCTAATTCCCATGCTCCATTACCTCCAACTACAACTTTGAAATCATATTTCTTTTTGAGTTGAATAATACTGGCACACATTTTTTTGAATTTCATTGCTACATAGGATAGTTTTTCTGGTGACATTGTTGTTGTAACTGGAGCCATTCCTAATGGATCCATTACATTAATTCCTACAACTTTGGTATCAGGTCCAATTGATTTATGTAGCATTTCAGGATGTGCAAGAAATACCTCATCTCTTTTGTACCCTCCTTGAATCAGTGAGCTTTCTACTCTCCTTAATCCTACTTGAGCAACTTTAACTTCGCCAGTTGTCTTGTCTGTTTCAACTGATGGACAGAAAACTTTGTCAAAAACCCATTCAGGAAGAACCTCATATGGTCCACATGCAATAAAACCATACAGAAAATTTCCTCTATAATTTGTCATTAAACTACGATCAGCAGTAAGTACAACACGTTTGCCAGCCAACTACAAAACGTCGTTAAAGTATGTTATATATCATTTACGAGGATAACTTAGCTAGTTCATTTGTAAATTTTAATTAGAATTGTTTTTTCATTTTTTCCTGACAGCTCTGTTTGCAATATTTGCTGCAATTCCACCTGCTGCAATCCCATTATCAATATTTACCACTGATAGTCCTAACGAACAACTTTGAAGCATTGATGCAAGTGCAGCTATACCTTTTTCTCCATATCCGTATCCTACAGATGTTGGTATTCCTATGATTGGGATATCAACCATGGTAGAAACAAGTGTAGCCAAAGCACCTTCCATTCCTGCAGCTACTATGATACAATCTACATCTTCTTCAATCATTTTTTTTAAAATTGGAAAAATTCTCTGAATACCTGCAACTCCTACGTCATAACTTGTTATGCATTTACAATTCATTGCCTCACACATTAATCTAGATTCTTCTGCTACCCCAATATCTGATGTACCTGCAGTAAGAATCCCTACTTTTCCTCCATGAAATTTTATGGGTTTTTTAAATAACAGCAATGATGATGAATTTTTTCCAGTCCTTATTTTGACTTTTAATCTTTTTGCAAATGCCAAAATTTTTAGATTATCTTTTTTCTTAATTCTTGAGACCATTACCGAATTTGATTTTTCTAGAGTTTTCTTTATAATTTTTTTAATTTCATCTAGTTCTTTTGTTTCTGCAAAAATTATTTCCGGTATCCCTCTTCTCTTTCTTCGATTGATATCAATTTTAGCAAATCCCTCTACTTCTTCAATAGAATATAATGAAAGGAGCTTTTTTGCATGATTAACTGAAATTTTATTTGCTTTCAATGATTCCAAGATTTCATAAATTTCCAATGATGAGTTTTCTTTGTTTGGATAAAAAAAGGCTTAGATCTCAATACCTGAGATGGCACTTTTCACACTCTCTACTCCTTTTTTAAAGACTTGATTTTCTTCATCATTTAGGTCTAATTCAATAATTTTCTCTACACCTTTCTTTCCAATAATTGCTGGAACTCCAATTGTAACGTCTGAATGACCATATTCTCCATCAAGATATGTTGCAACTGGAATGACTTGTTTTCTATCTCTTACAACTGATTCAATAATTGAAGAAATTGCGTTTCCTGGTGCATGTACTGTGGCACCTTTTAATTCAATAACTTTAGCTGCAACTTGTTTAGTATTTTGAACCAATTCACCCAATTTTTCTTTTGAAAGAAAAGATGATAACGGAATACCTGAAACAGATGAAAATTTTGGCAATGGTAGCATATTTTCTCCATGTTCACCAATTACTAGTGCTCTGATTGAATCACGAGAATATCCTGTTGTCTCATGAATAAATTGTTTAAATCTTGACAAGTCAAGCATTCCTCCCATTCCAAAGACTCTGTTTCTATCAAATCCTGATAACTTGTAAGTTACGTAAGCCATTGGATCCAGTGGATTTGTAACTGGAATAATCATAGAGTTGTCAGCATATTTTTTAATATTCTCAACAACACTCTTAACAACTGAGGCATTAATCTTCAAAAGATCCATTCTTGTCATCCCTGGTTTTCTTCCAGCACCTGCAACAACTACAACAATGTTTGAACCTTTCATATCTGCAAAATCATTTGAACCTTTTACTTCAACATCAATTCCTTGTTCTGATAACATGTGGTTGATATCCATTGCTTCTCCTTGCGGAAGTCCTTCAGCAACATCTAATAACAAAATTTGATCATCTAATCTCTTCAATGCAGAGAATAATGCAGCATCTCCACCTACTTTGCCTGAACCAATTATTGTAATCATGAACAACACTGTTGATTTTCAATAATTAAATCTAATGAAATTCATTACATATTAGACGAATTTATAAGCATTTTTGATAATTTTTAATCAATGGTTATTGTCATTGATCCACAGATTGCTGGAATATCTGGAGATATGCTTCTTTGCTCCTTGGTGGATTTAGGTGCTGACAAAAATAAGATAATTGATGGAGTTAAACAATCAGACAATTTTTTTTTAAATTCATCTATTAAAAAAATTGATTTTCAAAAAATTTCTAAACATGGCATTCAATCTATTCAATTAATTTTAGAAATCGAAGAAAATATTCACGAAAGAAAAGGATCAGAAATCAAAAAGGCAATTATTGATTCTATTAAATCAATTGGGCTTTCAGAAAAAGCAAAAACATTTTCAGAATCTTGTATTGATACACTTATTTCTTCTGAATCTACAATTCATGGAATCTCTAAAGATTCTGTTTTCTTTCACGAAGCATCTAGTATTGATACTCTTGTAGATATTGTTGGTATCACAATTGCTTTAGAAGATTTAGGACTATTTGATGAAAAATTTCTTTGTTTGCCTATTTCAGTTGGTGGAGGCAATGTAACTTTTTCACATGGAACCATGTCAAATCCAGCTAGCGCAATTCTTGAGATTTTCAAAAATTCAAATTTAATAATCAAAGGAAATTCTGCAAATGAAGAACTTACCACTCCTACTGGAGCTTGTATTTTAGTTAATTTAGTAAATGATGCTGTAGAATATTATCCTTCCATGAAAATTGATTCCATTGGTTATGGTGCAGGACAAAAAGATTTTGAATCTTTTTCAAATGTTTTGAAAATAGTTAGAAGCTCTGAAAATAATTTTGATATTGATTCAGTGAAAATCCTTGAAACAAATGTAGATGATGTTTCAGGCGAAATTCTGGGAAATCTAATTGAAAAAATTATGAGAAAAGGTGCAAAAGATGTTTCAATTTACCATGGAATTACCAAGAAAGGACGACCTACAAATCTTGTGTCTGTAATTTGTAGCGATGAAAATGTTGAAGAAATAGTTGATACATTAGTACTTGAAACTGGTACCTTGGGAATTCGAATTTCTGAATCTAATCGATTTACTGTTCCTAGAACTATTCATACTGTATCTCTAACTTTGAATGGGGAATCTTTTCAGGTAAATTATAAAAAATCCTCATTTAAAGGAAAAATTGATTTTAAAATAGAATTTGATGACTTGAAAAATGTATCTAACACAATTGACAAATCAATTAAAGAGACCGAGTCATTATTAAGAAAAGAAATTGAAAAATTAGAGGATTAACAATGACAAAACTGGATGAATTAGTAAATTGGTTTGAATCCAAAAATAAAGTAATGATTGCACTTTCAGGTGGCGTTGATAGTGCACTTGTTGCATATGCTGCTTTTCAAAAACTAGGAAATTCAGCAATTGCAGTTACTGCTGATTACAAAACTTTGTCTGAGGAAGAACTTCATTCTGCCAAACAAATATGCAGAGAGATAGGAATGAGACAACTCTTTTTGGATTATAATGAACTTGAAAATGAGGAATTTATAAAAAATGGCTCAAACCGATGTTTTCATTGTAGAATGGAATTAGGAGATCATTTGATTGCATTAGCAAAAGAACATGATGTTTCAGTAATAGTTGATGGAACTAATCTTGATGATTTGGGTGAATATAGGCCTGGGATTGAAGCTCTAAAACAAAATGGTATTCGTAGTCCGCTTGTAGAGACAAACTTTTCAAAATCAGAAATTAGAAAATCTGCACAATTTGTAGGGTTGTCTGTTTATGATAAACCATCAAACTCTTGTTTGGCTTCTAGAATACCTTGGGGACAAAGAGTTACAGCTGAGAAATTAACTCGAATTGAATTTGGAGAAACAATTGTAAAACAACTTACAAATGTAAAACAAGTTAGAGTTCGAGATCTTAATGGTCGTGCAAAAATTGAAGTTGATAAAGTAATGATATCTTCATTTACTGATGCTATTTTGAATAAAATCACTGAAAAATTAAAGATGATTGGATTTTCTGCAGTTGAAATTGATCAGGATGGATACAAACCGGGAAAAATTAATGTGATTGCAGATTGATCTATCTGGATAATGCGGCATCAACTCAGATTCATGAGGATGTTTTGAATTCAATGCTACCCTATCTGAAAGAGCAATATGGAAATCCATCATCTCTACATCGTTATGGTAGATTAGCTCACAAAGCAATTGAAAAATCCAGAAAACAAATTGCATCTTTAATCAATGCAGAACCATCTGAAATTTTACTCACATCTGGTGGTACTGAATCAAACAATACTGCCTTACAAGGAATTGCCATGAAAAACACCTCTGGGCAAATCATAACTTCCTTAATTGAACATGATGCAATTTTAGAACCATGTAAAAAATTAGAACAAAATGGATTTGATGTAGATTATTTACCAGTAAACAAGTTTGGAATGGTTGATTCGTCTGTTTTGAAAAGCCATATTTCTAATAAAACTAGTCTTGTCTCTATTATGTTTGGAAATAACGAAGTAGGTACTATACAAGCAATATCTGAACTATCCAAAATATGTAATGAAAATAACATTCTATTTCATACTGATGCTGTACAAGCAGTTGGCAAAGTTCCTTTAGATGTTAAAAAACTAGGAATAGATTTACTATCTATTTCCTCTCATAAGCTCTATGGCCCCAAAGGAATAGGTGTATTATACATCAAAAATGGTATAGATATTGATCCTGTAATTTTGGGTGGAGGGCAAGAACATGGATTACGTTCTGGAACCGAAAATGTTGCGAGTATTGTAGGATTTGGAAAGGCATGTGAAATGGCAAAAAATAATCTAAATGAAAATATCTCTCAAATAAAAAAACTTAGAGACAATCTAGTTGAAAAAATACTAAATGAAATCCCTGAAGTGGTTTTAAATGGCCATCCTCAATTTCGATTACCAAATAATGCCCATTTCACATTTCTTGGTGTTAATGGTGAAGATCTTATAATCAAACTTGATGAGTATGGAATTGCGGCATCTACAGGTTCTGCATGTTCTGTAAATACACAAAAAGCTTCACATGTTTTACAAGCAATGGGATTTTCACTTGAACAAATTACTGGTTCTTTGCGATTGACAATAGGAATTTTTAATGACCAAAAAGAAATAGAACAAACCGTTGACATTCTCAAAAAAATAGTTCAAGAACTTCGTGCAGTTTCTCCATTCAAAGAAAAATATTCTTTTGTTTCAAAAAACTAAATATTAATTTGGAATTTGTTTCTAGATGCTACAATAATTGCCATTATGCCTACAATTAGGATCATCATTACCATAGTGCCAAATTCAGGAATAACATAAGTTCCAATAATTTCAATATCTGAATCCCCTTCTTCAAAATTAATTGTTATCGCTCTAGAATTTTGGTGTACTAAAGATTCTTGATAGGCAACTTCTATTCCATCTATCAGAATAATAAAAGTATCATCTTTACCATCCTGTTTCTCAGCTCCTATGAATTCTCTAGGTAAATCTAATGTGATAGCTCCCTCGTCTGTTGCATCAATTTGTACTATTATTGCAAAAATATCTGAATCTACTATCATATCTTTAACTGTACCTCCTTTGATGGTATACTCTACATCAAATGTTCCAGAACTCCCTGCATCTACTTCAAAACTACTTGTGGTTTCAATTGACCCTGATTCAGGAGTATAACTAAATGTAGTTTGTACTATTTCATTTTGATAGGATGCTTTAACTATGTATTCTCCAGATTTTTTCCAGAGTGCACCTTCTGCAAGAACTGTTTCTGTAAAGCTGCCATCTTGTGCTACTTGTAATTGTGCAAGATGTGCGTATGCCGCATCATGAATAATTTGTATTATAACTGGTGTCTCACCAATTACTGTATTTACAATACCTGATATGACAATTGTATCGCCTTCATCATAATGATTATCATCTGTTTGAATAGAAAGTAAAGATGTTTGAGCAAAAGCAGTTGAAATAAAAAATAAAATTATGATGCCATGAAATATTCTGGTTTCCACAAGTTTTCAAATGCGCATTTGTATATTTCCTTTACTATCAAAAATGAAAAAAAGTTGTGATTTTAGTATCTTGGTATGATGCTAAGTCTTGACTTTGCAGATATTGCAATTATTGAGATAATTGCTACTGCTAGAATCATAGCTGCAATTATACCAAATTCTGGAATCACGTAGGTACCAAATATTTCAATTTGTTCAGCGCCTGCTGGGAACATGATTGTTACTTTGTTTCCAACAATTTCAACATCATCCCACTGTTCGTCATCAACTAGTACCATGAAGATACCATCTATGACTGTTGTTTCTGGGTTTATTGTTAATGTTCCATCTTCTTCAGCGTTGATGCTGATGATAATTGAACCATTATCACCACTATTGAGAGTTGCACCAGTTACCATCCCACCTGATATACTGTATGGTATACATTGATCACCTACAGTTATATCGTCAGCTCCACATTCTATTGGTGCTTCTATTGTAGGTATTGAGTAGTTTGGTATCCATTCAACTCCACCAGTTAGTTCAACTTTTGCGCTGTTACTTTTTTCAGCACTACCATAGTTTACTTTAATGGTGTAGGTACCGTCGTATTTCCACATTGCACCTGCTGTGCTTATTGTTGTCTCAAAACTACCATCTTCTGCTACTGTGAGTTGATCAATTGTAACAAGGGAGTTTAATGGACTCACAACAGTTACTGTAATTGGAAATCCAGATACATTTGCTACTTGGCCTGTTACCATAATCATGTCATTGTGACCATAATCTGTTTTATCTGTCCAAACAGATACTGGAATGGATTCAAGTAACATTTCATTTGCTATTGCTCTTGCATCCTCCATGGAACATCCTACACATGCTGCTGGATAATGTTCAGTAGCATATGCTGATGATATGGTTAAAGTACCGACTGCAGTCAAAACGGCTAGTAGCGCGAACGACGTACGGTTGTTCATCTTGTTGCGATTTACACCTGTCTCTATTTATGTATATTTAAAAAGAGAAAAAAGTTGTGATTTTAGTATCTTGGTATGATGCTAAGTCTTGACTTTGCAGATATTGCAATTATTGAGATAATTGCTACTGCTAGAATCATAGCTGCAATTGTACCAAATTCTGGGACTACAACGCCATCTTTGATATCTACTTCAGTTGAAGCAGTATATTTTGGATCGTCATATTGTCGTGCAGTTACAGTGTAAAAACCATCTTGTTTCCATAATGGTCCTCCTGTGGTAAATACAGAAGTTAATTCCCCATCAAGCATTGGTGATACTTGAGCAATTGATACTACATTTCCATTTGGTGCAGTTACCGTCAATGTAATGTCTTGACTTACTCTGTCGGTCATTCCGATAATTGTGATCATATCAGATCCAATTTCAGATTCTGCATAAATTTCAATTCCTGCATCTCTAGTAGTGACATTTGGTACAATAATTCCTGTATCTAAATTAGATTCAGTTACAGAAGTTTTTTCAGTCATACCATCGTTTACTTCAACAAGAACATGTAGTGTATACAATGAATTTGCATGTACTGCTTGCATTACTTCAATTTCATAAAATCCATTTTCAGTCCATGTTGGACCCACTATGAAATTTACCATAAATTCTCCATTATCGTCTGGTGTAACTTGCCATACAGCCACTACATTATTTCCACTTGGGGATGTTACTCTAAATGTAACATCTGTAACATCTGAAACTGTTTTACCTGTTACAGTAATGGTGTCTGAATTTCTATCAGCTGTAGCTGTGATGGACATTCCTAGACTTTGAGCAAAAGCATCTTGCTGAATTGCGGTCACTGAAATTAATGACAGTGCCATAAGGGCTATTGCCATTGATGTTGTAGAACGTTTAAAATTCATCCTAATTCAATCCAGATATCTTTGGTATTTATGTATATTTAAAAAGAGAAAAAAGATGAAATTTAGTATCTTGGAATAATACTAAGTCTTGACTTTGCAGATATTGCAATTATTGAGATAATTGCTACTGCTAGAATCATAGCTGCAATTGTACCAAATTCTGGAACCACAAATGTACCGATTATTTCGATCTCTTCAGCTCCTGCTGGGAATGCTATGGTGAGTATTCTTTCCGTTGATGTGGTTGTTTCATCAAAGTCTACTTCCTCTCCATCAATCAAGACAAAGAAGGCATCATCTTCACCATTGATTGTTGCATCTAACACAGATCTAGGAATTGTGAGGGTCAGTGAGCCATCTTCTGTAGCTTCAATAGAGATAATCAGTGAATTTGCATCCACATCAGGTGTAATGCCTAGTAGTTTTCCACCAGTAATCACATATCCTATCAAATCACTAGAACCTTCAACTGACACGGTTGTGTCAGTTACCATAGATCCACCGTCATCACTTGGAGGTTCTACTGTAGAGCCACCAAATTCAAACGTTGTTGTTGCTGAATTAACATCGTTGTCTCCATATTGAACTGTAACTATGTATGTTCCATCAGCTTTCATCAATGCACCTCCTGCAGCTACACTAGTGTTGAATTTTTTATCTTCACCAACTGTGAGCTGATCAATGGAAACAATGTTTCCATTTGGTGCTATCACTGTGAGAGCTAGGGCATACCCTCCTAGAAGTTGAGTGACTTCTCCTGTAATTAGGATTGTTTCACCTTCAGAATAGGATGCTTTGTCTGTAGTTACTACAACTGAGCTTTGTCCAAATGCTGGTGCCATACCAATACTTACAATCAAAATTGCAGCTAAGGCAAACACCGATAGATGAGCTTTCATCAATTTTACGCCTGAATTTACACTATTTAAGGTTGTGAAAAAATTTATTGACAAAAAAGAAAAAACACACTTTGCGACGAATTTCAGATTAGATATATATTAACCTGAACGTGAATTTTTGACAGTTTGTGTGTATTCTTTAATGTTCTATTTGGAGGTGTCGTAGATGGCAACTAAGAAAAACCAAGTTCTAGTCCCTGATCATATCTATGTGCCAAAACATGAAATTATTCCCAAATCAGAAGGCGAAGAAATTTTAAAAAAATACAATTGCAAACCAACTGAATTACCATTAATCTTTGTAACTGATCCTGCAATTTTGGGACTTGGTGTAAAACCAGGTGATATAATTAAGATTACCAGAAAAAGTTCAACTGCCGGTACGAGTCTCTATTACAGATATGTGGTGGAAGTATAGATGGTACATTCTTCTAACAAACGTTGGCCAGTAATTCAAGATATCTTAAAACGTGAAGGTATTGCGCGTCAACATCTTAACTCATTTGATGAATTTTTAGAACGAGGTCTTCAAAGTATTATCAACGAAGTTAGTCAAATAGACATTGAAAATACTGAATATCCTTACAAGATTCAACTAGGAAAAGTCAAACTACAACAACCACGAATGATGGAACTTGATGGCTCCATTACTCATATCACACCAGCTGAAGCAAGGCTGAGAAATGTTTCATACTCTGCACCTGTAATGATGGAAGCCAGTGTTGTAGAAGATGGAAAAATTTTAGAATCTCGATTTGTTCATATCGGCGATGTTCCAGTTATGGCAAAATCAAATGCATGTATCTTACATAATTTCTCTAATCAAAAATTAATTAAACACGGAGAAGATCCAAATGATCCTGGTGGTTACTTTATTATCAATGGTTCTGAACGAGTCATTGTAGGATTAGAAGATCTTTCTTACAACAAAATTATTGTTGATAGAGAAACTGTAGGTGGAAATATTGTTTTCAAAGCTAAAGTTTATTCTTCAATTGTTGGTTATCGTGCAAAATTAGAACTTGTAATGAAAAACGATGGACTAATTGTTGCTAGAATTCCTGGTTCTCCAGTTGATATTCCAGTTGTCATATTGATGAGAGCACTTGGATTAGAATCTGATAGAGAAATTGCTGGAGTAGTTTCACTTGTAGATGATCTTCAAGATGAATTGGAAGGTTCATTTGAAAAAGCAGCTGACGTCGCAACATCAAAAGATGCAATTGTCTACATCAGTAAAAGAATTGCACCTGGAATGTTAGAAGAATTCCAGATAAAACGTGCAGAGACTTTACTGGATTGGGGATTGTTACCACACTTGGGCAAACATCCTGAAAATAGAAAAGAAAAAGCTCAATTCTTAGGTGAAGCAGCTTGTAAACTATTAGAATTAAAACTTGGATGGATTTTACCTGATGACAAAGATCACTATGGAAACAAAGTCATAAAATTTGCAGGACAAATGTTGGCAGACCTGTTTAGAACTGCATTTAGAAATCTTGTCAGAGACATGAAATATCAATTAGAAAGATCAGGACAAAAACGTGGAATTAATGCAGTGGCCGCAGCAATTAGACCCGGAATTATTACTGATAAACTAAACAATGCTATTGCAACTGGAAACTGGGGACGTGGACGTGTTGGTGTCACTCAATTACTTGATAGAACCAATTATCTATCTACAATCAGTCATCTTAGAAGAATTCAATCTCCTCTTAGCAGAACTCAGCCAAACTTTCAGGCAAGAGACTTACATGCAACACACTTTGGAAGAATTTGTCCCAGTGAAACTCCAGAAGGCTCGAATTGTGGTTTGGTAAAAAACTTGGCACTATCTGGAATTATTTCAGTTAGTGTTCCCTCTGAAGAAATTGTGGAAAAACTCTTTGATCTTGGAACAGTCCATTTCTTTGATGCAAAAGAAGATTTGAAAAAAGATGGAACTAGAGTATTTGTTGACGGTCGTTTAATTGGATATTTTAAAGACGGTGGAGCACTAGCCGAATCACTTAGAGACCTTAGACGAAACTCAAAGATTCATCCTCATGTTGGAGTTTCATTTCATAAATCTGACATTGAGGGTTCAACAAAAAGACTTTATGTAAATTGTAATGATGGACGTGTCTTACGACCATTAATTATTATCAAAGATAACAAATCATTGTTAACACAAGAACTATTGGATAAAATTTCAAAGAAATTACTTTCTTGGAATGATCTTTTGAGAATGGGTGTCTTGGAAATGATTGATGCAAATGAAGAAGAAAATTGTTATGTTACTTTAGATGACAAAGATACAAAGAAGCATACTCACCTTGAAGTATTCCCACCAGCAATTCTAGGTGTAGGTGCTTCAATCATTCCATATCCTGAACACAACCAGTCTCCCAGAAATACATACGAGTCTGCAATGGTAAAACAAAGCTTAGGATTCTCTACACCAATGATGAATACTAGTACCTATGTAAGACAACACTTTATGCTATATCCACAAGTTCCAATAGTTAACACTAAAGCAATGAAACTTTTAGGATTAGAAGATAGACCAGCAGGTCAAAATTGTATTGTTGCAGTATTGCCATTTGATGGTTATAATATTGAAGATGCCATTGTACTTAGTAAAGCATCAGTTGATAGAGGATTAGGAAGAAGTTTTTTCTTTAGAATTTATGATGCTGAAGCAAAACAATACCCAGGTGGAATGCGTGATAGCTTTGAGATTCCTAATGCTGAAGATAACATACGAGGTTACAAAGGCGAGCGCGCATACAGACTACTAGAAGAAGATGGAGTTGTTGCATCTGAATCTCCAATTAAAGGAGGAGATATTTTGATTGGTAAAACTAGTCCTCCACGATTTATGGAAGAATACAGAGAGTTTGAATCAACTGGTCCCTACAGACGAGATACCTCTATTGGTGTAAGACCATCTGAAACTGGAGTTGTAGATACTGTTATTATGACTCAATCAAACGAAGGTGGAAAAATGTACAAAATTAGAGCGAGAGATATGAGAGTTCCAGAGATTGGTGACAAGTTTGCATCAAGACACGGACAAAAGGGTGTACTTGGAATTTTAGCTAAAGCAGAAGACTTGCCATACACTGCATCAGGAATGTCTCCTGATGTTTTGATTAACCCTCATGCGTTTCCATCAAGAATGACAGTTGGAATGATGATGGAATCAATTTGTGGAAAAGCTGCAGCATTTCGTGGAAAACGATTTGATGGTTCTGCATTTGTAGGAGAAAAAATGGATGAAGTTAAAGAAGTAATGGATGCACATAATTTCAAATATTCTGGTAAAGAAATAATGTATGACGGAAGAACTGGAAAATCATTTCCAGTTGATGTATTTATTGGAGTTGTATATTATCAAAAACTTCATCACATGGTTGCAGATAAAATCCATGCCAGAGCACGTGGACAAGTTCAGATGTTAACCAAACAACCAACAGAAGGAAGAGCAAGAGGTGGTGGATTGAGATTTGGTGAAATGGAACGAGACTGTTTGATTGCTTATGGTGCTTCAATGATCTTAAAAGACCGATTACTTGATGAGTCTGATAAATCTGATATCTTTGTTTGTGAACGATGTGGTTTGGTAGCATATCATGATGTTAAACAAAGAAAATATGTCTGCAGAGTTTGTGGAGATAAAGCCAAAGTATCATCTGTATCTGTAGCATATGCATTCAAACTACTCTTACAAGAGATGCAGAGTCTTAACATTGCACCACGATTATTAATCAAGGAGAGAGTCTAATGTCTATTCAAACAATAAAAGCAATTGATGGAATTAAGTTCTCAGTATGGTCTCCAACTGAAATTAGAAAATATTCTGTTGCTGAAATTACTGCTCCTGAAACATATGATGAAGATGGAATGGCAGTTCAAGGAGGTCTTATGGATGGCAGACTTGGCACTCTTGAGCCTGGACAAAAATGTCTAACATGTGGAAACACAGCAGCGAGATGTCCTGGACACTTTGGACATCTTGAACTAGCAGAACCTGTCTTACATATTGCATTTATTGATAACATCTACAAACTATTACAATCCACATGTCGTTCTTGTGCAAGACTCAAAGTTCCTCAAGAAGATTTAGATATATTTCTAAAAATCAAAACTAAAAAAGCAGCTTACACTGTAATTTCTCAAAAACGTATTCCAGAACAAATCATAGAGAAAGCAAAAAAAGCAAAAGAATGTCCTCATTGTGGAAAAACGCAATACGAGTTAATCTTTACAAAGCCAACTATTTTTGTAGAGAAAACAGAAATTGGTGAACATAGATTACTTCCAATTACAATTAGAGAGAGATTTTCACAAATACTTGATGAAGATTTGAAACTATTAAACTATGATCCTGTTACTGCAAGACCAGAATGGTTTATTCTTCAAGTATTTCCTGTTCCGCCTGTAACTGTTAGACCATCAATCATTCTTGAAACAGGAATAAGATCAGAAGATGATTTGACACACAAAATGGTTGATATCATTAGAGTTAATCAAAGACTAAAAGAAAGTAAAGATGTAGGAACTCCACCATTAATTGTTCAAGACTTGGTTGACTTGTTACAGTATCACACTACAACATATTTTGATAACGAAGTTTCTGGAATTCCACAAGCTCATCATCGTTCTGGACGTCCTCTCAAAACATTAACTCAAAGACTCAAAGGAAAAGAAGGAAGATTCAGAGGTTCATTATCTGGAAAGAGGGTTGACTTTTCAAGCCGAACTGTTATCTCTCCAGATCCTAACTTGGATTTGTCTGAAGTTGGAGTTCCTACTCAAGTTGCCATGAAACTAACGATTCCTGAAATTGTTACAGAATGGAACATTGAGAGAATGAGAAAACTTGTAATTAACGGACCTGATATATTCCCAGGTGTAAATTATATCGTTAGACCTGATGGTGTAAAGATTAGATTAGATTTTGTAGAAGATCGTTCTATAATTGCTGAAACACTTGAGAATGGATATCTAATTGAAAGACATCTTTCAGATGGTGATATTGTGATGTTTAACAGACAACCATCACTCCATCAAATGTCTATTATGGCTCACTATGTTAAAGTACTTCCAGGTAAAACTTTCAGATTACATCCTTCTGTATGTCCTCCATACAACGCAGACTTTGATGGTGATGAGATGAACCTTCATGTTCCTCAAAGTGAAGAAGCAAGAGCAGAAGCAATTCTTTTGATGAGAGTTCAAGATCAATTAATCTCTCCAAGATATGGTGGCCCAATTATCGGTGCACTAAGAGACTTTGTTACAGGCGCATATCTTCTCACTAAAGATGATACAACACTATCTGTCCAAGAATTTTCAAACCTTGCAATGCTTGGTAACTATACTGGTCAACTTCCTAAACCTGCTACTAAAACAAAAGATGGACCAGCATATACTGGAAAACAACTATTTTCATTATTCCTCCCAAAAGACTTCAACTATGTTCTAACATCAAAATGGTCAAAGGGAACAGGAGGAAAACTAAAAGATGTTGTAATTAAAAATGGTGAATTAATCAGTGGTGTAATTGATAAAACATCCATTGGTGCAGAAGAACCAGAAAGTGTATTACATAGAATTGTAAAAGACTATGGAAATGAAGTTGGAAAAAATTTCCTTAACTCTATTCTAATTATGGTTAAACAATTCATCACACATTATGGTTTTAGCTATGGTTTTGGTGATCTTGAAGTTCCAGAAAAAAATAGACAACAAATTCTAGATGATATTAAATCAACTTATGATATAGTTTCTGATTTGACGCGTCAATATGAGAAAGGAACTCTAAAACTCACAAGAGGTATGAGACCTGAAGAGGCCTTAGAGGCATACATTGTAAATGAACTAGGTAAGGCAAGAGACAGAGCAGGATCTACTGCAAATGATTCTCTTGATGATAACAATGCTGGAAAAATTATGGCTATCACTGGTGCAAGAGGCTCATCCCTAAATGTGGGTCAGATGGCAGGTGCCTTGGGTCAACAATCAAGAAGAGGAGATAGAATGAATGATGGTTACAATAATCGAGCATTAACACATTATGTAGAAAATGATCCCAATCCTGATGCACATGGATTTGTGAAATCCAATTATAGAGAAGGTCTCTCTACATTAGAATTCTTTTTCCATGCAATGGGTGGTCGTGAAGGACTTGTAGACACTGCAGTTAGAACACAACAAAGTGGTTACATGCAACGTAGACTAATTAATGCATTAGAACACATTCGATTAGAATATGATGGAACAGTAAGAGATCCACACGGTCACATTGTTCAATTCCTTTATGGTGAAGATGGAATCGATGTAGCAAAAAGTGATCATGGTGAAGCATTTAACGTTGAGAGATTGACTGAATCTCAAGCCCTTATTGATTCTGGAAAGAAAGCCACAAAAGATGAAATTGATACTCTTACTAAGAAATATACAAAGACGTTTAATCCAAGATTAACTTCACTTGTAATTGACACCTTACAGAAATCTGGCATGAGTAAAGACGGTGTAGAAACTGTATGTAAGAAAGGACTTTTACTTTACAATAAAGCGCAAGTAGAACCTGGACAAGCAGTAGGAATTATCACTGCTCAATCCATTGGTGAACCTGGTACTCAGATGACTTTGAGAACTTTCCACTTTGCAGGAATTAAAGAAAGAAACGTTACATTGGGTCTTCCAAGACTAATTGAATTAGTTGATGCAAGAAAGAAACCTGTCACTCCAACTATGGATATTTACCTTGATGCTGAATCAAAGAAATCCCGAGAAAAAGCAATCGAGGTTGCAAGAAATGTATTACAAACTCAAGTAAGTGCATTAATTGCTGATACTGAAACTGATTATGCTACAGAAATTAAACTAATTTTGAGCGAAAATAGACTCAGAGAGCGAGGATGCTCTATTGCAGAGGTAGAAACAGTACTTTCATCAAATAAAAAATTCAAGATGGAAACAACTGGCGAATTAATCACTCTAAAACTAGTTGACGAATGTGATGCTCCAACTGCAATTGCAATTAGAAATAAAGTTCTTAAAACTACAGTTAAAGGAGTTCCAGACATTGAACGTGTCACATTAGTTCAAAAAGATGATGAATGGGTTATACAAACAACTGGTTCTAACATTGCCAAAATACTTGAAGTCAAAGGTATTGACAAACAAAATGTTAGAACAAATAATGTCTTTGAAATTGCAGGAACTTTGGGTATTGAAGCTGCAAGAAATTCATTGATTAACGAACTAAATCATACTCTGGGCGACCAAGGATTGGAAGTTGATAATAGGTACATCATGTTGGTATCTGACTTGATGTGCTCAAGGGGTTACATGCAACAAATAGGTAGACATGGAATTGCTGGTACCAAAGATAGTGTACTTGCAAGAGCCGCATTTGAAATTACAGTACCAACAATTGCAAGAGCTGCACTTGGTGGAGAAATTGAACAACTAAAAGGTATCACTGAAAACGTAATTGTTGGAAGTAACATTCCAATTGGAAGTGGCACTGTTGATTTATACATGCAAGTAAGCAAGAAAAAATGAGGAACAAAAATTAAATTATCTAGTGATTAGTTATGGCTTTTGAAATATCAACATTGATGAATAATAGTAAAGACAAAATTATTTTGCTCAGAATGAAAAACGATACTACTATTCAAGGTCTACTAAAAGAATTTGATATTCACATGAATTTGACCTTGGATGATGCAGAATACGTATCTGATGAGAAATCTGACAAACTTGGAACTATTTTGATACGTGGTGATAACATTTTGGCAGTCTCTATTCCTAAAGAAGATTCTTAGAAATTTATCCATCAAACATTAAATTCAATCTTTGACAAATTTTATCATGTATTTGCCTTTTCTATTTTTTCCATTAATTCTTTTTCCTGCATTTGGGGAATCAATACCTGATTATAATGAACCCTATTCTCCAATTTTTACTGACAAGGCAACATACTCGTGGACAGACAAAATAAAAATTACAATAATAGTGCCAAGTTGGAATACTGATAGATATCTAATTGATTCAATCGGAGATACTGAAGATCATCCAATTAAAATTTCAACAAGAGACCATTCCTTAGAACCTTATCGATTTACTGAAACAGACGTTAATTCAGGAATTTTCACCGCTGAGGTTATTCTTACAGGTTTCTCACATGATGCTGATGGTGATGGAAATATTGATACAATACCTAGAACCACTGGTACTGGACCTACTAGTGGATTTTTAGAAGTTGACAGAGATTCAGCCATTACAATCTCATTTGAATTTGCAGATGGTGTAGTATTAAGAGTCAGTTCCTGTTAGTTGGAATATTGGAACAATTCAATTTTCTAACGAGAATTTTTTTTCAGATGATTCTGTAATAATACGTGTAGTTGATTTTGATATGAATCTAAACCCTGAAGCACTTGATCAAATTTCAATTCAAATTTTTTCAGATTCTGATATTGCAGGAATTGAAGTTAATGCAGTGGAGACATCTGAAAGTTCTGGTTCATTTGTTGCCACCATTTCTTTGTCTCAAACTTTGTCTTCTAGTGGAAATAAGCTTTATTCAATAACTGGAGATGAAATATTTGCCAAGTATGATGACTATACATTACCAAAACCATATTCTACATTAGATAATTTAGAAATTGAAACTTTTGCAAAAATTGATTCATCTATTCCACCAATTAAGCGACTTGAAAATTCTCAAATTCTTTTGTCTGATAGTCTTGGTAATCAATTACAATCATTTTCATCAAATAAACAACTGCAAATAATTGGAACTATAACAAACGATCATAATTTTAAACAGAGCTTTGTTTATCTCTTTCAAGTAAAAAATACTATGGATTCTATAGAATCAATTTCATGGATTCAAGGTGAACTATCACCCAAACAAAGTCTAGATGTTTCTCAATCATGGATCCCTAAAAAATCTGGAACATATCACATTGAAACTTTTGTTTGGAATTCTCTTGATGAACTAATTCCATTATCTCCTGTAATGTCAACTTCGATAACAGTTGAATGAAAAAGTATGATTTCTTCGTGATTATTAAATAGAAAATTATGTTTTTAGTCGTGTGTTAGGATACTTGCTAGGAATAACTCTAGTGTTAACCGCATTATCACCTTTTATTTTTACAGAAGTTTTTGCGGATTCATTTGTTGTTGATTTTAATCAGCAACAATACCATAGGGGTGACTCTCTTATCATTTCAGGAGAAATTCTTGATTTTGGAATGTCAGTTATTGCGATAAGCATCTATGATCCTGATGGAAAAATTTTATCTGCAAATAATTTAGAAATTTCGCCTCAAAAAACTTTCTCTAAGACAATCTCACTTGACTCTCCCTTTTATGAAAAAATTGGAGAATACATGCTAAAATTAAATTATGGTTCGATTTCTGAAAATCATTATTTTGTTATAGACTCTGAATACTCTGAATCTAACATTTTAGTTGATGATTTTGAAAAAACTGAAATTATTTTGCTTTATACTGACAAAACACAATACACTGACAAAGATTTTATCAAAATTACCGGTCTAGTTTCTGCATTGGATTCCCCTACAGTGTTAATGGGAGTTTATGATCCATTTGGAATGCCTGCAGGATTTTATTTTGGCTCAGTTGATTCTAATTTAGAATTCTCTACAAGCTTTCTTGTAAAATCTGGAGTTAATTTTAGAGTGGATGGTACATATTCAATAAAAGCATATTATGCAGAAACAGAAGCAATGTCTTTTTTTGATTATTACAAAGATCCACAATCTATAATTGAACACACTATTGAAGAAATAACCGAAGTATCATCAGATGAAATTATTTCTGACACTAACAATATCTCATCAGATGAAAAAATAATTAAGAAAGAAAAAAATGACGTTAATTATAATTCTAATAATGAAAATTCAATTATCCAAAATGATATACAAGAAACTTCTATTATAAAAACACAAAATTCTAAAATTAAAAAAGTAAAACCAATTAACAAAAAAAATACTTTAAAAAAAATTATACCTAAAAATGAAATTAAAAAACAAACTAATCTTACTGTAGAAGATATAGAATTAGGTAAATTACAAATCAAATTAATCTGAAATGTGATTCAAGTACTTTTACTGATACAATTTCATATTATGATGGAATGGGACCTGCTTTGTATCGACTATGTAAATTTGATAGTTCTTTGAATTTCTTTAATGGTTCCTTAATTGACAATCCTAATGATGTAGAAATTCTTGTAAACAAAGGTTCTACTTTAGGGAAATTGGGATATTTTTCTGAGGCAATAATGTATTATGATCAAGTAATCAATATTGATCCTGATTTCCTCCCTGCTAAAAATAACATGGCTAACGCTCTTGCAAATCTAGGGCATCATAATGAAGCTATTTCATTATACAATGAAATTCTATTACAAAATCCTCATTACACTACTGCGAAAAAAAATCTTGAAATTGAATTATCTGAAACTTCACAAATTCATAATGTAGATGATATAGTGGATGAATTTAACACTACAAATATTCTCAATCAAAAATCATTTTTAGATGAAAAAACTATTTTACTTGAATTAAAAAAACAAAAACCAACTACTTTTTTGAAGAGGCAAGTCTTGTATTTTCCTCTTTAGTTTCTTTATTTGGTTTCTAAACTAGATTTTTGCTTTTAACTATATCAAATTTTTCAATAAACCTATAAAGCCCTGTTAAGACGATCGTCATAAGGAAAACATGAGTAAGATACTTGAAAAATCATTGAAAGATGCCCTCAAAGAGGATAAGTTAACGATGGGTACTAAACAAGTTTTGAACTCTGTAAAAAATTCCAAGCTACTTGTATTGTCTCAATCAGTAAAAAAAGAAATGTTTGAGAAAATTGAATCAGATGCAAAAAAAGAAAAAATACCATTAGTGAACTTTCAAGGAACATCAGTCGCATTAGGTAGACTATGTGGCTTACAATTTAGAATTTCAACAATTTCATTTACATCAATAACTGATGCTAACATCAAATCAATTCTAAAAGATACAGAAGCTGAGGAAAAAAATGAATAGTTGTGTTTTATTTCATGAAAGTTTAAATGAGACATTTTTTGTTGGAGATAAAAAGGCATTCTTATGACACAAGCAATCAAACTATCAACTGATCAAATGCGTATGATGTCACTTTTCCAAAATGTTACAGGTGCAACTGCACGTGATTGTATTGAAGATGAAAAACAAGATAGAGTCATTTTTGTAGTTAATACTGGTAAAATGGGTTTAGCAATTGGTAAAGGTGGCATGCATATCAAATCATTACAAAATATTCTTAAGCGCAATGTTGAACTGGTAGAATTTGATGAAGACCCATCAAAATTTTTGACTAATTTACTTAATTCAAAACTTGTTTCTGAAGTGAAAATAAACACACGACCAGATGGGTCAAAACAGGCAATTGTATTGGTAGACCCAAGAAAGAAAGGAATTGTTGTTGGAAGAGAAGGCAGGAATGCTGAGAAAGCACGTCTCCTTGCAAAACGATACTTCAATATCACAAACGTACTAATTAACAGTCCAGAAAGAACAACATTGGAGATGTAAGAATGACAAGAAAATCACCCCTCGGATTATTTGCTGGTAGAGTTTTGAATTCTAAGAAAAAGAAACAGAGATGGGCAATTTCTACTTACAAGAGAAGAAAACTTGGTATTGATAAAAAGTCTGATCCTCTTGGAGGTGCACCACAAGGAAGAGGTATTGTTTTAGAAAAAGTAGGAATTGCTGCAAAACAACCTAACTCTGCTATACGAAAATGTGTTAGAGTTCAATTAATTAAAAATGGTAAGACAGTTACTGCATTTTTGCCACGAGATGGTGCAATGAATTTCATTGATGAGCATGATGAGGTTCACATTCAAGGTATGGGTGCAACACAAGGTGGTGCTATGGGGGATATTCCTGGTGTTAGATTCAAAGTTTTCAAAGTAAATGATACATCACTTCATGAATTAGTAATTGGTAAAAAAGAGAAACCAAGGAGATAGACATGGCAGAAACAAAGAATTTATTATTATTTAGAAAATGGGATTTGTCAAATATTGAGATTGTAGATCCTGGATTAAAGACTGCAATCTGTCTAAGAAAACAAATTTTACCATACACATATGGTCGTTCAGCATTAAAGCGATTCAACAAAGCTGATGTTAACATTGTTGAGAGATTAATCAATAAGTCAATGCATTTTGGAAAGAAATATGCAAAGAACACTGGAAGAATGACTGGAAAAAAGACCAAAGTTCTCAATACTGTAAAGACTGCATTTGATATTATTGCACTAAAAACTGGAAAAAACCCAGTCGAAGTTTTAGTTAGAGCCGTAGAATTTTCTGCTCCAAACGAAGACACAACTAGAATTGTTTATGGTGGTACTACATACCATGTATCAGTTGATGTTGCTCCAATCCGAAGAGTTGATATGGCTTTGAAATTTATCGCCGATGCAGTCAAAGAGGCGACATTTTCCAACCCAAAACCAATTGAAGAACACATGGCTGAGCAACTTATACTTGCAGCAGCAAACGATTCTAGCGCTCCTTCAGTCAAGAAGAAACATGAGCTAGAAAGAATCGCACAAGCATCAAGATAGAACTTTACTATTTTTAGAAATTTTTTCAGTAGCCCGAGGCAGATTCGAACTGCCGTCTCCGCCTATCCACTCTTGAGATCCAGAGGGCAGAATCCTTGACCGCTAGACTATCGGGCTACTCAAACAAATTCCAATGTTTTAGAATATATTCATTTATCGTAATTATTTTTGTCTGACTTCGTGAATTACTGTTGCATAATCACATTTGACTTTTAGTCTCATGTATGGAATTAATCTATAATGAATTGAATAGCCGTTATTTTCTTTACGCAAAATTCCTTTTAGCACCAAAGAAACCAATCCTCTTGATGGAACTGTAATCGAGATATTCTTTTGTTTGCATATTTCATCACGTTTGTTTTGATATTGTTTTAATGAAAATTCAATCTCATTAATTTCTAAAATTAACGGCCAAACAATTTCAGCCCAGACAAATCTCCTGTTTTCTGTTGCTGAGGCATACTTTCCTTTTTCACTCAACATTAATAACATCTGAAAAAGATGTTATAACTTGATAGTTGTCTCAAAAAGAAATTGAAGAATCATTAAATCTGTTAGAAAAAGATTGGGACATTGACCCAATTTTACGAGAATTTACGCTAGGCAAAATCACTGATGTGTCTGATTATCCAATAAAAGTAAAAGATGTAATTTTTCATGTACCCTACCTTAATTCAAAAAAAAAGTACATTTTATGGAAATGCTATTGGCCTGACTGTCACAACTGTTGTGATAGACAAGGAAGACTCCCATTAACCTCTGATGATCTAATTACAATTGGAAAAGGTTTGAAATATCAAAAGCCTTCAGACTTTATAAAAAATGAAACACTTACTGTAACCTATCAGGAACCAGGTCCTTCAGGACAAATGACTACAATGACTACAATTAATCTAAAAAGAAAAAAAGATGAGACAGAAGCTGATGATGGAACACATATTTCATGTAGATTTTTAGATAATGAAGGGGGTTGTAGTATGCATCCTGATAGACCAGGAGTGTGTTATCTTTATCCATTTAGTACATGGCTAGAAAATGAAAAAGGAATGGCACGTGTACATGCAACCTATCAGTTTACTGGTGATTGTCCTGGATTTTACTTGGCAGATAATTTAGACCCCATGAAAGATGAATTCAAAGAATACTCAAAAATTATTTACGATTACAATATGGCATCAAATCGTACTAACAGGGAAGGATTAGGTTCGGTTAGTTTTGGTTAGGCTTTAGCTACTTTCATCAAATTACTAATTTTAATATCCATTCCGAATCTTTTTTCATGCTTTTTCATGTATAGAAATATTGCAATAAAGTCAGGTAATGCCTTGAAGAAATTAAAGTCCTTGTGGATTTTTTTTCTAACGAAATTAAAGACCTTAGCATATACCTTGAAGTGTTTATCAACTGCCTTTTCATATGCTGCAAAGTCATGCATGTTATCCAAGAAAATATCAACACACTGCATAGATGGAATAATTCCCTCACCTAACATTGCAAAAACTGTTCCAATTGATTCTCCAACACCAACTACTTTTCCTGAATAGAATGGTTTGCATCTATCTGGTGTGGCTAGTCTAATTGGGCGTCCTTTAGTCTTGAGTACCTTACCTCCATATTTTTTCAAGAATTCGTCAGTGACTTTGATGTGATTTTTGTTGTAGTCTCCAGCACCAATGTGTGCCCATTTCTCTCCTAATGGAAAATACCAAAAGTATCCAGACATTCCTGGAAATGGCTCTAAGTAAAAGTCATCAAATGGTACGCCGTTTTCATATTCTACTTTGTATTCATATGTCAGCAAAAAGAAATCTTCTTTTAGTTTTGGTAGATAAATTCTGTGAAATCCTGTACAATCAATTATCATGTCATATTCTTTTTCTAACTCTTCAAGCTTTGGTGCTGTTCCATAAAGTACCTTGGAATCTTTGATAAAATCTTTGATTAATGCTAATTTGTTATACGTACATAACCCGTGTAATCCAATATCAAACTTTACACCATTTCCCATTTTGACTTTCATGGTTTTACCATCATGAATCATAAAGTCATCAAAATCTCTGCCAGTTTTTTTGCAGAACTTGTCTAGCTCTGACTTTATTGTGCCCCAAGCGCAGATAGAGTCATGTCTCTCTTCTACCATTCTTTCATAACCTACTACTTCATATTCAGAATCCTTTAGCCTGGCCATTAGATAAGAGCCTGCTACTCCCATACCCATTACTGCTATCTTCAAGATATTTTGCGATTCATCTATGCCTAATAAATATACTATCTGAAATTTTCACCTGTATCCATCACCATCTTTTTGGAGTTGATCTTCATCTCAATTGCCTTTTTTATTCAATTAAAATTGCAGGCTTGAATGGTCTTGCATGTTTTGCTTTTCCTTTTGGATCATAGATATTATCATCGTCTTCAGCAAAAACAACTACATCGACACCAAAGTCCTGCTTTGCAATTGAGATCAACTCTTTAGAAATAAACTGTTTTTCATTAAATTCTTTAACTTCTAGTTTTGTCTTTCTAATTTCAGTTGGTTCAGATAAAATATCTTTGATAGCTTTTTGAACAAAGTCAGGATTTTTCTTAATGTCAACTGTTTCAGGATTTGCAATTAATTCTTTCATTATTACTCCCATGTTAGTCTGCTCTGCCATCACTTTTTCTAAAATAGAGTGATAAGCTTTTGACTTGAATGAATCAGCTGTATAGATAGTAATCTTCTTTGGAGTAATCTTTGTAACTTTGAGAATATTTGCAATATCATTAATAATTGACTTTAACAAGTCTTCAGCTTGGATAGCTTTAGCATCTATTACACCAGTATTTACTACAGGCCAGCTCGACTTTGAAACCATCTCTGAATTTCCAAGCTTCTCCCACATCTCTTCAGATATGTGTGGTGCAAATGGTGATAGCATTGCTACTCTGATACTGTGAATTTGATGTAGTATTCCATCATAATCATTACGTCCTTTAGATTTGACTCGTCTGAGATACCATGACAAGTCGCCTTCAAATGCAAATAATATCTCATGTAGTGCCTCTCGTAATCTCATCTTCTCAACTGATCCTGTAACATTTGCAATCAGATTCTGTAATCTACTTGTAATCCATTTGTCTTCAGCCTCAGTATTACTAATTGAGCCTGATTTTAGACTAGAGCATTCCTCAAGAATTGATTCAAGCTTATTCTTGATTCCGCCAACTGATTCTAAATTAAAGTCAGCGTCCTGTAGCAGCTCAGCTGATATGATAATTGCCAATCTAATTGGATCTGCTCCATAATCTTGTATTGCTTGTCGCAATGGAATGATATTTCCCATTGATTTGGACATCTTCTTACCATCCATCAATACAGAACCATTAACAACAATTTGTTGCGGCCAATTGTCTTCTGGAAATATAGCAACATGATTAAAAACAAAAAATGTCAAGTGATTTGGAACTAAATCTCGACCCGAATGTCTTGAATCAACTGGATAAAAGTATGCAAACTCTTTTCTAATCTTCTCTACTGTACTGGCTTCAATACCTGATACTTTATCAGCTGAACCCTTACCTAAAAAGACATAGTCGAAGAATTCCTTTGATAAATTCTCAGCTTTAATCGTTCCATCATTGACAAATCGAGCTATTGTATAGTATGACATGTAAATTACAGAATCAGATAAACTCTCTATAATCCAATCCTTATCCCATGGTAGTTTTGTACCCAAACCATGTTGTCTCGCACAAGCTCGTTCTCGTAACCATCCAATTACATAATGAAATTCACTTACAATTTCATTTGGTAAAATATTCATTGAATCAAAGCACTGTGTAACTTTTGCCTTCCAATCTCTATCCCCATAATTGAGAAACCATTGGTTTGACAAAATTTTAACAACACATTCAGTTCCACAACGACACTTTACAGGAGTATTTGTCAACTCTAACAAAATATCTGAATACTTGTTCTTCTCTAACCACTCTTTGATTGTATCTTTAACTTCAGATACTTTCTTGCCTGCAAACTGCTCACAGTTTTCTTTGAGAACTCCACCATAGAATTCTTTACCATAAATCTCAGTTGTAACTTCTTCAAGTTTGGGGTCATCCTGATTCTTTATGTCAAATTTCTCACAGGTCTCTTTTGCTGAAAATTCCCCATATCCTTCTGTAGATATGATTGAGATAGGTTTGATTAGTTGATATTCTGAGCCTAGAGGCTGGTCTTTCTTGAAATTAACTAGAGTCTGATAGTCAAATGGAGCATGAGCTGGCACTGACATTACAAGACCAGTTCCCGTAGATGATTCAACAAAGCTAGCTTGAATCATTGGAATTGATTTATTGAGATGTGGAATGATAACATTTTGTCCGACTAACTCGGAGCCAGCAATTTCACCATCATATGTGATCTCTTTATCCAAAAATTCTAACTTGTGTGCACACTCACTAGATACAATCCATTTTTCACCATCTACGGTAATTTTTTTATACATTACTCCAGGATTGACCCAAAGATTTGTCACACCAAAGATAGTTTCTGGACGTAGTGTTGCAGTTGGTATGATAAAATCTCCAAACTTGAACTTAATCAAAATATATTCAGTAAAGTCTGGCTCAACATCACCCATTGTATCGTGTTGTGATACAGGATTTTGATCACGTGGACACCATCCAACAGGATGATTCCCTTGTATGATCAAGTTTTTCTCTTTCAAAATATTAATTTGCCATTCAATAAATTTCTGATAAGCTGGAACTATAGTAGTAAACTCTCGTCTCCAATCAATGGAATAACCCATCTCTATCATTCCTGCTTTGATCTCTTCATGAAAATAGTCTGCAATCTTTATTGGTTCAACAAAAGTCTTGATAGCATCTTCTGGAACATGATAGATGTTACGTAGTCCATTAAGTATCTCCTTATCTTCAGACTCTACTCTTCTGGCCATGCCAAGTATTGGTGTTCCAGTATAATGGAAACCCATTGGGAACAAGACATTGTATCCTTTCATTCGATAAAATCTTGCATGAATGTCAGCTATGGTGTACGTTCTTCCATGTCCAATATGTTGAGGTGAATTAGGATATGGATATGCTACTGTGACGAATTTTTTTGGTTTCTCATTTGGATTTGTCTCAAAGTCATGGTTTTCATTCCACTTATCCCTCCACTTTGATTCAATCTCATTCCAGTTTACGTCCATTATATCATCCTAAAATCATTGATTTTGCTTTGGCTATCGCCTCGTCTTTTTTAGATGTGTCTTTTCCTCCCCCTTGAGCAAATTTGGTATCTCCACCACCTGCTCCACCAAGGATTTTAGCCACAGATTTGGCAATTTCTCCAGCATTTTTGCTCTTTGAGACCTCATCTCCGCAATATGCCATTATTCGAATAGTTGGGCCTGATTCAAAGATTCCAACATAAATCGAATTTGGATTATTCTTGACTATTTTTTTACCAAAGTTTGTGTGAAAGAATTCATCATATTGTGGACTAGCTGTAAAACATATCTTCATAGAATTCTGTATAGTCATTTCAATTTCATCAATTATTGTTGTATCACTCAGAGATACAACTTGTTCTAATAGTATGGGAATTTTTTCTCTAGTCTTTTCTTTTCCTTCTTCTCTTTGTTTATCCATGATTTCTTTTTGAGCTGATTCTTCATCTTGCTTTGATTGTTTGACTTTTTGTTGCTCAACATATTCTTGTGCAGTTGGACCTGAAACAAATTCAATTCTTACTACTCCATCTTGAATTCTTTTTGTTCTAGTAATCTTGATTAACTCAATCTCTTTTGTCTTTTTGACATGAGTTCCACCACATGCTTCTACATCAAAGTCTTCAATTGATACAATTCTAACTGATTTGACAGGAACTACTCCTCCTTGGTAAATCTTAAATCCATATTTTTGTTCTGCAGTACCTCTATCAAAATAATCAATTGTTACTGACATGTCTTTTACAACTATGTCATTTGCAGCTCTCTCAATATCTTGTACTTGTTCTTCTGTAAGTGATGAATGATGTGTGATGTCTAGTCTAGCATGATCATCATCTTTGAATGCAGAATGCTGCCAAACCCATGAACCTAACACTCCTCTAGCTGATGAATTTAAAATGTGTGTGCTGGTATGGTTTTTTGTAATGTTTGATCTACGAGTTTCATCGACTATACATGATACTGTTTCTCCTTCTTTTGGAATCTCTCCATCTATCTTGTGCAAAATCACACCGCCGTGTTTATTCACATCAGCTACTTTTGAGCCTGAAATAGTTCCATAATCTGGTTCTTGCCCTCCTCCTCTTGCATAAAATGATGTTCTATCAAGTACTATCAAATTATCAATTACTCTAAGAACTCTGGCATCAAATGACATAGGATCATCTTTGTAAAATAACATCTCAGTTTCAGGAAGGTCCTCAATTGCTAGTTGCTCTGCAGTCTTTTTCTTGTCTGACTGGTGCAAATCTGATAATTTTTCATAAAATGATGAGGGAATCTCTGAAATTGCATCTATCTCTTTGAGATATTCAGGTGTAATTCCATCTGATTCGTATAATGTAATTAATTCATCAACTGATGGTGTTCCTTTTTCACGAATTTTATCTGCCTTTTTCTTCATGTGTACTTTGGATTCTACATATCTCTGAGATTCTATTTTTAGAATAGTTTTGACGTCCTGTCTCTTCTCACCTAGTTCTGGATATGTGTCTTTGAGATACTCAATATGCATATCCACTAATTCATCAATGTCTAGCTTCAAATTCATTCTATCAATTGTTCCATTAATTCTTCGTATCATCATTCTTAGATTATATCCTCCGCCAACATTGCTTGGTAGAGCACCATCAGCTATTGCAAAGATCAAAGTACGAAGATGATCTGCAATAAGATACATTCCTTCAAGTGATGTGATGATTCTATTTACTTGGTCCTCGCTTAATCCTACACTCTTTACTGCATGTTTTCTTACATCAATCAAGTCATCATGTATCTCTAGATTCTTCGCAATTGCTGTAAAGTATTTTCTTAACATTTCAGAATCTGAATCAATTCCTATTTTTTCAAACAAGTGATTTGTAATTGGACCAAAACAGCAGTCATATGCAGTAGGAGTGCCCATGGTAATCCATGCAAATCTTTCTAAACCTGCACCCATGTCTATAATTTTCTGGTCAAGTGTAGTGTGCTTGCCTAATTCTCCCTGAAATTCAGTAAATACTGCATTCCCAAGCTCCAATCCTTTAACAAAATATTCTAATGATGATCCAAAAGAACCACCTCCTGCCCATACGTCTTCAACAAAAACAACTTCTTCTTTTTTAATTCCAAATTGTTCAGTTAGTAATCTAAAGTCTAAATCAACACATTGGTCTTTCCAATAACCATCTGTATTTGGTATACTGTGTTGCCCAATCATACAAAAGCTAGAAAAGTGTCTACCAGTTACTCCAACATTTTCCAAATCTTTGAAACGCAAACAAGTTTGTGGGACCACTAATGGATTTGCAGGAAACTCAAAAACTACTTTTGAACCCATCACTCTTTGAAAATCAACAATTGATGCAATTGTAAAGTACAAGTCATCACGCCATCTACATACAACTGGATATCTACTAACTGAAGTGTGACCATTTTTTACAAAAAATTCTTCAACTTGTTTCCATGCTTGTGTATAATCAAATCTTTTAGTTGTTGGCGGTTCTCCAATGAATGAATACGTATCATCTGCATCATCAGGACAAACATTTCTTTCAGAATCTAAAGTCCAAAAGAATCTACCACACTTTGAGCAAGCTTTTCTGACAAAACCCTGTTCGTCAAATAATTTGACTTTATAGTATCTATCAGGATCTGATGAAAATTCCTTTAGAATCTCTTTTTTATCCAACGATGAGCATGCTCCAGTCCATTATTAAGAATTGTCGATTAATAATAAATTAAATACACTACATGATTCAGTTTATCCGTGTTTGGAAAAAAACTTACTCTAAAAGAAGGGGCTCATGTTTTTGCTACTAAAAAAAATGGTGATTTTTTTGACTTTATCTTTGGAGTAATAACAGGTATTGATGGTAAAAAAGTAGGAGTCAATGGTGTAATAGTCAATCCTGTTGGCCTCAAAAATAAGGTAGAACAAGGAAAAACAGGAGAACGTTCACGAGAAATACTTGAGCATCCAACACCTGATAATGTTGTTCTAGCTTTAGTCTATAGAATTGAATATGAAAATTATGCTGATATAGTTAATCTTGATGAAGACAAATGCGATATTATTCCTCCACAAGTGTATCAAATGTTAGATGGTTGGATTAGAGAATCTCTATCAGAATTTCTAAATAAAGTATTGTCATTACCTCTTGGTTCAGAAAGAGATGAAGCAAAACGGGTTTTAAAACAGAGAATGGAGAGTTTGGTTGATAAAAACCTAAGAAGAACACTTTATTCTGTTTGTCGAAGTCTTAGAATCTTGAACTAATTTTTAAATTTTTTAGGCATGATTTCTCCATAGTTTTATATTATGCTCTAGGAAAATCTCGATACAATGGAATATGTTTACGCTGCTTTACTTCTTCACAAGCTAGAAAAAGAAGTCGATGAGACAAACGTCATCTCAGTTGTCAAAGCCTCTGGTGCTGAAGTTAATGAAGCTCAAGTTAAAGCACTAGTTGCAGCCTTGGCCGATGTAAATATTGACGATGCAATTAAAGCCGCACCTATAGCAGTTGCAGCAGCCGGTGGTGAAGCAAAGAAAGAGGAAAAACCTAAAGAAGAAGGTAAAACCGAAGAAGCAGCCATAGAAGGATTATCTTCTCTATTTGGCTAGATAACTTTACTTTTTTTCAATTTAATTTTCTAAATACGAATACAGTAGATGGGAAAGTAACTCAAATTAGATCAGAAACTATCAATTATTCAATCAAATTATTCCGATAGAAAAAGCTTGATGATAGTGTATCATTTTATCAAATGTGAATCACAACTCATTTGATACC
>JACERO010000065.1 GCA_013911135.1 Candidatus Nitrosopumilus sp.
CAAATTGTTATTAGTTGATAGAGAGTTTTTTACAGCTGGAATAATTTCTGTGATAAAACAAAAACACTTGAAATTTCTAATGCCTGCAAAAAAGACTCCAAGAATTAAAGATGCCATTTTACAATATGTTAATGGAGATAGAAAATCAATTTCAAATTGTATGATACAATCCGCATCAGGGCATGTCGAGTCATTTACTCTAGTCATTTTACCAAACAAGAATGCAAGAAAAAAATCAAATCTTACAGACCAGTACATTACATTTGCAACAAATATTTCACCAAAAGAAATATCACACAACATACAATCCATTCCAACTGATTACAAGCAACGGTGGGGAATAGAGACAGGTTATGCCTGCATAGGAAGATTCAGACCAAAAACTATAGTTCAAACCAATCCATAAGGTTGCTATACTTTTACTATTCATTAATTTTGTACAATGCATGGATTATTACAAATTTGATAATATCTGAAGAATCGGATATACAAAATTACAAACCAATCATATCAATTGAAACTCTCAAATATTTCTTTGTGAAAATGATTGTGTATTATTTTAGAAATAACAAAAATAATTATTTCCTAGAATGTGTAATTTGATGTACTTTCCCATCTACTGTCTGAAGGATTTGATTCTATAAATTTCCTAGGAGATGTAATTTTTAGAGATTATCTGTAAAAATAGTATCTCCTCACAAATCGTGGGGCTTATTATCTAGAAAATAATTATTCTTTAGCAAACTCATACTTATCTCGAAATGATTGGCCATTTGATGTATCTCTTCACCTCTTTTTTCTACTAGCCTCATAATCTCCGTGGCTCTTTCAACAGAAACATATTGGTTGTTGTTACCCCTAAAGCGATTACCTGGGATTTGTCCGAGTGCTAAACATTTTAGTTCAATTTCATGAAGTTCATTATTTTTATCATTTTCAACTTTTTTATCTGGATCAATCAACTCTATTGATTATTATTTTGCATTTTATTTAAATTCAATCATACATTTGTTTTCAAAATCAAATACAAAAACACTTTCCAACAAACAAACGTCCATCACAACTTTAGTTATATCGCGTTTTGAGTGACTGGGAAGGGGGCTTTCCCTTTTTAGAGATTATCTGTAATCTGTTTTGTAAACTCTGTAGTTGACACATCTCCACCAATATCCTTAGTTTTTACGCCTGATTTTACCAAATCAAAGATAGTAGATTCTAATTTTACACCAACCTTAATGCATTTTGAATCATTATGTTTGGCACCAAGCCAATCAAACATCATCTTAATTGATAACAAAAACGACGAGGGGTTTGCAATATCTTGCCCTGCAATATCAAATGCTGCACCATGTACTGGCTCAAAGAGTGCAAAGTTATCTCCAATGTTAGCAGCTGGTGCCATCCCTAAACCACCTACTACTTGTGATGATTCATCAGATAAGATATCTCCAAACAAGTTTGTAGTTACAATAACATCAAACTGTTCTGGTTGACGAATTAAATTCATTGCACATGCATCAACATACATTTGCTCAAATGTAATATCAGGATAATCTTTTGATACATCAGTGCAAGATTGGGCAAACAAACCATCAGTAACTCGCATTACATTTGATTTATGAACACAAGTTACTTTTCTCATAGAGTCACGTTGCATTGCAGTCTCAAATGCATACTTTGCAATTCTTTTAGAAGCTGCCTTTGAAATTACTCTTAATGCTACTGCAGAATCTCCCACACGAAACTCTTGGCCTCGATAAAGATCCTCTGTATTTTCTCGAACTATCACCATATCAATATCATCACGTAATGCAGGCATGTGTGGATATGATTTTGCAGGTCGAATGTTAGCATAAAGATCAAGCATTCTCCTCAACACTACAATAACATCAGCTGCTGATTCTCCAACAGGAGCTTTCAAGCACGTATCAGAGTCTTTTATGATATTAATTGTCTCATCAGGAAGTGCCTTTCCTGTCACTTCAAGTGTTTTATCTCCAGCTAACAATTTGGTTATTTCAAATTTCAAATCATATTTCTCATTAATGGTATTAAGTACAGAGACCGCAGAATCTGATATTTCAGGACCAATTCCATCACCAGTAATTAATGATATTTTATACATAGTGTCTCATCACAATAAGAGAATATAATGTCACCTTCATTTTCAATCTAGGGTGTAGGTGAAAAGAACGTTCTACCAGTTAGATACTGTCTACAAATAATGTGAAGAATTATGAAAATATGTACTTCTTTACGCTGTAATTTGTAGCCAAATTTGTTCAAATAATTTTTCAAATATACTATACTTAATGACTGAAGCAAGACAGGTAACCCGACAAATTTTACAGCCTACTTTAACCTATGTTGCAGTTGCCTCTTTTTTTGTTGTAGTTTCAGCCGTCCTAATTCGTTGAGTTTTTTAGATTCTAAACTCGGCAAATTATCTTTATTTTTTTACTAGCTTACCTGTTTTTCTTTTAACATCTTTTTGAGCATTATACGATTAATACCATCAATGACTGCTTGAACACTTGTAGTTACAATATCCTCACCAACTGATTTTGCAGAAACTCTATTTCCTTGTGCATCCTCTACACTAATGGTTACTTCACACAAGGCATTAGCACCACCAGAAATTGATGCCAATGCATAGTCTTTAATTCTAATTTCCGAAATTTTTCCCGTAATCTTTTGAATTGCATTAAGTGATGCATCAACAGGACCAACACCGTGATCAGTTCCGGAATACTCTTTTCCATCAATAGTTAATTTTACAAATGCATAAGGCATTGTTCCAATTCCAGTGGATACTGAGAATCCAGTTAACTGTACAATTCGTTTAATTCCTTCATCACCTAAAACATCACTTGCAATTGATAACAACTCTACATCTGAAATTTGCTTTCCTTGATCACCTAACACTTTAACTTTGTCTAGGATTTGTTGTGATTGTTCTTCATTTGGTTTTACTCCAAATTCTGCAAGCATTGCATTCATTCCATGAATTCCTGCATGTTTTCCAACACGAAGTCTCCTCTTTCGTCCTACTAATTCCGGACTGATTGGTTCGTATGTTAATGGGTTATTCAATACACCATGAGTGTGAATTCCAGATTCATGTCCAAATGCATTATCTCCAACTATAGCCTTGTTTGGCTGGATTTTGATTCCTGCAATCTTTGAAACATATCGTGATGTATCATAGATTAATTCAGATTTGATGTTTGTTTCATATTTTTGCTCAAATGGTAAACATTGCAATGCCATGGAGAACTCTTCTAATGATGCATTTCCTGCACGCTCTCCAATTCCATTAATGGTAACATGTGCACATGCAGCTCCTGCATGAATTCCAGATAATGCGTTTGCAACTGCTAATCCAAAGTCATTATGACAATGAACACTGACTGGAAGTTTTGTTACATCAACTGTATCACGAGTTAATTCGGCCATATACTCTGGAGTACAATATCCTACAGTATCAGGAATGTTAACCCTATCAGCTCCAGCTTTTGCTACTTCACCAAATACTTTTTTTAAGAATTCTCTATCAGTTCTAGTTGCATCCTCAGCTGAGAACTCAACTTGGAGACCACGAGATTTTCCATATTCTACTGCTTCAATTGCTTTTTCAAGTGCTTGGTCATGAGTCATCTTGAGTTTATGCTCTAAATGAATGTCGGATGTTGCAATGAATGTGTGAATATAGTTTAGTCCTGCATCAACTGCAGAATCAATATCTTTTTTGATAGTTCTAGTTAGTCCTACAATCTCACAAGATAATCCTTCGCTAGTAATCATTTTTATTCCTTTAAATTCACCTTCGGAAATTACAGGAAATCCTGCTTCTATCGCATCAACTCCAAGTTCATCAAGTTTTTTTGCAATAGATAATTTTTGATCAGGTGACAATGAAACACCAAGTGTTTGTTCTCCATCTCTTAATGTTGTATCAAATATTCTAACTTTCATGATCCACTCCTTTGCAATGCTGCAACTCCAGTTCGGGCTATATCAATAATGCCAAATGGTTTTATCAATTCCTCAAATGCTTGGATTTGATGAGGAGTTGCAGTCAATTCTACCATAAGTGATTCTTTTTTCACATCATGTACTTTTCCGCCATATGCATTAGCTATCTTGTTAATCTCCATACTATCATTAGCATTGCTAAGATTTATCATAAAAAGACAGAGTTCTCTGTATACTGTTTTGTGCTCATCTAATTGCCTGACTTCTACTGTATCAATCATTTTTTCGAGTTGTTTTACAATCTGTACAACTCGCTTTTCATCACTATTAGTAGTAATAGTCATCCTAGAATAATCTGGATTCTCAGTCACCCCTACTGAAATACTATCAATGTTAAAGTTCCTAGATCTGAAAAGATGAGTTACCTTAAACAAGATTCCAGTTTTGTTTTCAACTAAAAGAGAAATAATTGCCCACATAATTAATCACTATGATGGTAATATCATATCCTCAAGCGAAGTTCCAGGAGCTACAAATGGTAATACGTCTTCTTCAGGGTCAATTGGAATGTCAATTACAGTTGCAACATCACTTGATAATGCAGTTTTGATTGCTTTGTCAAGCTCATCCATGGACTGTGCTCTAATTCCTTGAGCTCCATATGATTCTGCTAATTTAACATAATCAGGAATATGACCTTGGTCTACTCCAATCATTCTTCTCTTATAGAATGTTCTTTGCCATTGTGCTACCATCCCTAATGTGTAATTATTTAAAATAAACACGATTACTGGAATGTCTTCTTGAATAGCAGTTGCAAGAGAATTTTCAGTCATTGCAAAGCTTCCATCCCCTGCAATATCCACTACAGGAACATCAGGGCGTGCTACTTTGGCACCAATTGATGCTGGAAATCCCCAACCCATAGTACCAAGTCCAGTTGAACTAAAGAAAGTACCAGGTTGAATTACATCATAAAATAATGATACCCACATTTGGTGTTGTCCTACTTCAGTAGTTACAATAGCTTCTGGAGGTAATAATTCACGAAGTTTACGTAAAATTTTTGCAGCACCCATTTCACCTGGATGAATTTTCAAGTTTTCTTTCCAGTATACTTTTGTCTCTTTGACATGTTTAACCCAAGGAGTCTCTTCAGTTTTTTTGATGGCTCTCTGTAAAAGTAATTTTATCATTATTCGAAGTGATGCTTTAACATCTCCAACTACTGCAACCTGAGCTTGTTGATTTTTACCAATCTCTGCAGGATCTACATCCATGTGAATGATTTTGAGCCTCTTTTCAAACGTCTCAAAGGTTCCAACTGATCTATCAGAAAATCTAGTACCTATTGCCAATACACAATCAGCTTCTGTCATCATTTTGTTTGCCTCTGCATGTCCATGCATTCCAATTGGCCCTAATGATAAAGGATGGTTTTCAGGAAATGCACCCTTGCCTTTGAAAGTAGTAACTACTGGAAGCATAAGCGTTTCAGCAATAGCTTGCAATTCAGCAAAGGCAGATGAAATAATAGTTCCACCACCAGCTAAGATGATTGGTTTTTCTGAATTAAGTAACATGTCAACTGCTTTTTCACATGCTACAATATCAGGATCAGTCCAAGGATGATAGCCTTGAATTTTAAATTCATCAGGAAATTCCATCTCTGCTGTTCCTGTTTGAACATCTTTTGGAATATCAATAAGTACAGGTCCTGGTCTGCCAGTTTCTGCAATGTAGAATCCTTTTCTTACAGCTTCTGGAACTTCACCAGGTGTTCTTGGCTGAAATGCATATTTTACAACAGGATTTGACATTCCAATAATATCACTTTCTTGAAATGCATCGCGTCCAATCATATCTACTGCTACTTGGCCAGTTACTGCAATCATTGGTGCAGAATCAGCTTGAGCTGTTGCAATTCCAGTTAGTATGTTAGTGGCGCCAGGTCCGGATGTTGCAAAACAAACACCTGGTTTTCTGCTAACTCTACCAAAACCATCAGCCATATGAGCTGCTGATTGTTCATGTCTTGCCAAAATATGTCTAATATCACATCTAGCAAATTCATCATACATTGGAAGATTTGCACCTCCCGGTAAACCAAACACTTGTTTGACGCCTTCTTTTTCCATAGCCGTCATCAAGGCCTTTGCACCAGTCATAGTTTCCATTTTATTTATCAAATCAATCGCCATAATTTTAATAAAGTTAAAATTTTGAGCATACTTTACAGTAGAACAACAACTTGTAAATTCTTGCTAATTGGTCCAATTATTTCTGTGCTCATTGAAATCAAAAACAAAACCAATTGATAATTAATAAAGATTCCCAGAAAAATAATCGTTATTTTGCCTAAATTGTGCAGAAGACTTAAACTAATTATTTTCATATTTCAAACTAACTGTTTTGATAGATAGTGAAGAAATCATAAAAATTATTGAAACATTATTTCAAGCTGGAGTAACAAAAGATCTAACTAAACTAAAAGAGATACATCTTGATGATTCTAGATTTTCAAGCTTTAGTGATTTGCCACCATATGATCTTAAAGACTATCAAACTACAATAGAGTTAGAAGAATTAAGATTTGTTAGCATTTCAGATTATAGTTATGAAATCAAAAATCCAAAAATCAGTATTTTTGGAGATACCGCAATTGTAGCAATGGAATTAATTCAACAAGGAATGCTAGTAGATAACAAAGCATTCACAGGAGAGCACATGAAAATTAATGGGAGAGCAACATTTGTGTTGATAAAACAACCAACATGGAAAATTGTACACATTCATCTCTCAAAGATAGAGAGATAGACTATTTCTTAGTTTGATTAGGTTTGTTTTGAGGTTTATTTGATTTGTTTTGATTAGGTTTGTTTTGAGGTTTATTTGATTTGTTTTTCTTTTTTGGATCTTCGTTAACTATTTTTTTGTACAAGTTGTATGCTTGGTCAACATTTGCATTTCCATGAACTATAGATCGTACTGCTTTAATCATTGCAATAGGATGTTCTGATTGCCAAATATTTCGTCCCATATCAACACCAACTGCACCACTTTTGATTGAGTTGTATGTTAATTGTAATGCATCACGTTCTGGGATTTTCTTTCCTCCTGCAACAATAATTGGAACAGGGCATGATTGAACAACTTTCTCAAAATTTTCACAATAGTATGTTTTGACAATATGTGCTCCTTGCTCAGCTGCAATTCTGCATGCCAATGAAAGATATCTTGAATCTTTACCTAGTTCTTTTCCAACTGCAGTAACAGCCAATACAGGAATTCCATATTTTTCTGCTTTACTGACTAATTTCCCAAGATTTACAATAGTTTGATGTTCATATTTGGAACCAACAAATATAGACATTGCAAGTGCGCTAGCGTTAAGTCTAATTGCATCTTGAATAGAAACTGTAATTTCTTCTTGAGATAAATCCTCACCAATAATACTTGAACCACCAGAAACTCTCAACACCATTGGAGTATCAGTGGTTGCAGGAACACATGTTCTCTGAACGCCTCTTGTAACCATTAAAGAGTCACAATATTTCAAAAGAGGTGCAATTACCTTTTTTGGATTCTCTAATTTTTCAGTTGGACCAAGAAAGTATCCATGATCAACTGCTAACATTAATGCGCGATTATTATGTGGTTTAATGATTTGTGATATTCTATTTTTTAATCCCCAGTCCATTTCTCTTCGATTTTGAAAGAATCGAAATACCTTTCTTAAGCCTTTCTTATTTTGTAATGATTATTTTCATGGCATTATCACCACTACGTGCATGATCAAATGCTTTTTGAGAATCAACAATTTGGTATGTATGCGTGATTAGTTGTTTAACATCGATTTTAGAAGATTCAATGAGATCAAGTGCATCAGCAGTATCTTTGTCAGATGCAGCATAACTAGTAACAAGAGTGATCTCTTTGGAATAGATTTTACTCATATCCAAATCCAATTTTGCTCCTTTTGAAGGAACACCAAACATCATAACTACACCACCTTTACGTACCATATCAATTGCATCCTCAAGTGCATTAAGACTACTAGTTGCAACAATTGCCACATCTACGCCTCTATTCTCAGTATGATCTAAAATCTTTTGTTTTCGGGTCTCATCCATTGAATTAATTGATTCAGCAATATTGAATTTTTTGGCAAAATCCAATCTAAAATCATTAACATCAAGACAGAATATTTTTGAGAGTTTCTTTATCTGAGCCAACATCACATGCATCATTCCTGTAGGACCTACACCAAAAATTGCTGCAGAGTCACCTTTGTAATAACGAAATTTAGTCCATGCCCTCACACAACATGCTAGTGGTTCAATCATTGCTGCTTCCTCAAAACTTAGAGAGTCAGAAATTTTTAAAACACCACCATGTGAAACGTTCCAGGCAGGTACAACATATTCTTCAGACAAACCACAAGGAGAAAGATTAGTTTCAGAATATTTTTGGCACATTGTTTCATTACCATGAATACACAAATGACAATTATAGCAAGGAACATGATGATGAGTAAATACTCTATCACCTTTTTTGAAATTTGTTACATCAGAGCCAACATCTAAAACTACACCTGCTGGTTCATGTCCTAAACGCATAGATGGTTGTCCATATTGCCCAAAAACTTTTTCCACATCAGAGCCACAAATTCCACAAGCATGCATCTGTACTAAAATATCACCAGACTCTAACGTTGGTTTTTCTGTTTCATCAACAGAGATTACTGATGGTTCTTTTACAAATACTGTTTTCATGGTAAGATATTGAAATATTGATTATAAGTAGATTAAAAGAATCATACACCAAGGATCTTCTTGAGCACTACTCTGTAATTAACTTCAGTTTTTTCACTTCCAATTGAAGGTAATGAAAAGACAAGAGTATCTTTTTCAGCTCGAAGTGCTGTTAATTCATCATTAATTGATGCTGTAATATCATCACTGACTAAAACCAATCCAACATCAGAATCATCTGTCAATCTCTTAATTTCATCCAACGCCTTTTCGGGTGATTCAGAAATGATACCTGGAACTCCAGCCAATTGGAAACTAGTTACAAATGATTTGCTGCCAACAGTAAAGATTTTCATAGTTAAAATTTTTGTCCATTCTAATTTAACCCTTTTTGGGAGGAATTACTTCAGGAAAGATTGATTTAGCTTGAAAAATCAATGAATTCATGGCAGAAATTGATACTCAAAAAGAAATCTATCTATTCCTTCATGGAAGAATGGATCTGAAAGAAAAAGCAATGAAAGCACTCACTGCAAAAGGATTTGCAGATGACAAAGTCATTATGGCCTTGCCAAGTAAAGTTGGAAATGTAGGGGACTACATGGCAATGTTATGGATGCCACCAAATCCAGATCACATTAAGATTCAACAAATTACAAAAGTTGAAGAAGTAGAACCAGAAGGAATGATTGGTCTTTGGAAAGGTGTTTCAAAAGACGATATAGACACTACACCATTAGAATAAGGTTAACTAAAACCAGCACCAAAATCATTACCTTTTTCTAATATATCACCAGTATCAGAATTTTTTAATTTTCTATAAAGAAGTGTTTCATAAACGAGCTTCATTGCATTTTCATCATCAAGGTTACAATCTTCTTTAATTTGGTTTTTGTATTTTTCTAATTTTGTAATATCTTGTTCATCAAGTGAGACATCATCATGAATCATTAGATTTGCAATTTTCTCAATTTCAGAATTCTGCTGGGCTTCATCCACAAGTTTCAATAAAATTTCTAGTTATTAACACATTCGAAGAACATCTACAAATCAGAAAGCAACCCTGAAAGAAAATCAACATATTCATCATCAGAGAAAATAATTTTTTCAAATTTATTTTCTCTTTGAGCAAGCTCAGCAGATTCCAAGTGATAGCAAGTAGTTTTTCCATTTAATTGACCAAAATAAAATCCAGGACAAGTACAATAACTACCATCAGGATCAATCCAGTGCTCTTCACCTTTCCCTACTACTGTCCAAATTTTTCTTTGACTGGGCTCAAAAATATGCAGTTTTACACGTCTTTCAGAAACTAATGTTTCAACTCGGTCAAAGTCTTTGTTCACAAGGATTTAATCACATATCTTTAGTATAACTTTGATGCTACAAACTAGAATAATCCCATCAAAGCCTGCATTAATTCTAGAAGGTAAAAAAAAGAACCTCATAGTTACTGATATTCACATAGGATTTGAAAATAGTTTAGCGTCAAACGAGATTTTCATAGGCAAAAATTCTACAATAAATGAAACAATTCAAGAATTATCAGAAATCATAGATACAGAAAATCCGGATTCAATAATCTTGTTAGGAGATATCAAATCAAGCATTAAAAGTATTTCAAGAAATGAATGGGATGAAGTTCCAATGTTTTTTAAAAAAATTAGAGAAAAATGTGATGTAATACTAGTTCCCGGAAATCATGATGCAAATATTCAGAAATTAGTTCCAGATAATATTTCTATGATTAGTTCAACAGGGATGATAGAAGAAAATATTTTACTTACACATGGTCACACAATGCCATCAGAAAATTTTTCTCATGTTGACAAAATTATCATGGGCCACATACATCCAGTATTTTTTCAAGAAGATTCTGTGATAAACGGACAAAGAGTCTGGTTATCAATTAAGACAGAAAAAGAAAATTTTTTCCCAAATAAATCAGGAGAACTAGAAATAATCGTAATTCCATCATTTAACAAGTACTTTTATGCAACACATAGAAAAAAATACAAAAAATCAATTTCACCAATCATTGATAAAATTAAAACTGTATCTAGTGCAAGAATAGTTACACTTGATGGAACAATTATTGGAGATGAATCAATAATTGATCAAGTGATTTGATTATTCAAATTTGTCATAAGGCTCAATTGGTTCTTTAGTAGTTTCATTATCTTTGAGCCACTCCAAAGTTTTTACAAATGAATCTGCTAATTCAATAGTTGTCAAAACAGGAATTCCCAATTCCAAAGATTTTCGCCTAATTTGAAATTCATCATCAAGCATTCCAACATATTTTTCTAAAGTAGTAGTACTTGGAATGTTTATGATAAAATCAATCTTTCGTTCATATAGAAGATCAGAAATATTTGGTTTTCGTTCAGGCTCTGAAATTTTATGAGCTATTTCTATTTGACCTATTTTTTCTTCAAAGAATTCTGCAGTATGTTCAGTTGCCAAAATTTTGAATCCAAGGTGTTTGAGTTTTGCAATAGCTGCAACAAGTTTTTGTTTATTTTGTTCACCGCCAACAGTTACAAGGGCAGTTCCTTTATCAGGTAAATGATAACCAACTGAAATCAAACCTTTTGATAGTGCATCATGGAAACTATTTCCGAAACAGGCAGCCTCACCAGTGGATTGCATCTCAACTCCTAATGTAATATCTGCACCTTGTAGTTGCATAAAGGAAAATTGTGGAACTTTGATTCCATAGTTGTGAATCTTTTGCCACTTGTTTTCAGGTATTTTAGGCAGAGGTTTATCCAAAATAGCCTTTGATGCAAGAGAAATTAGATTCATTTTAACAAGTTTTGAAACAAATGGCATAGAACGTGACGCTCTAATGTTTAGCTCAATTACATAGACATGATCATCATGAACCAAGTATTGGAGGTTAAACGGACCTTTGACATTAAAGGTAAGAGCAATCTTTTTTGTATATTCATTAATGGTCTCAATGATTTTGTTACTTAATCTCCATGGTGGGATACACATCATAGCATCTCCTGAGTGAACACCAGCACTATCAATGTGCTCAAGAATTGCACCAATGATTACTTGTTCTCCATTACTGATTCCATCAACATCCACTTCAAGGGAGTTTAACATGAATTTTGAAATTACAACAGGGTGATCAGGTGAAACATCAGCTGCTGCCTTGACATACATCTTTAGTTCTGTTTGAGACCAAACAACTTTCATGGCAGCACCAGAAAGAACATAAGATGGCCTTACAATTACTGGAAATTCAACTTCTTGTGCAAAGTTTTTGGCTTCATTAAGATTTGAGAATGCTTGCCAACGTGGTTGCTGTATGTGTAGTTTATCAAGCTCTGCACTAAACTTTGAACGATTTTCTGCCCTATCAACATCAGATGCACTAGTTCCCAAAATATTTACACCGTGTTTAGCAAGACCAGGAGTTAGATTATTTGCAGTCTGTCCTCCAACACAAGTAATTATTCCTTTAGGATGTTCAAATTCAGTAATATCTAAAATTCTTTCTTGAGTTAATTCTTCAAAGTATAATCGTGTACAAATATCATAATCAGTAGATACTGTTTCGGGATTACAGTTTACTACAGAGATATTTTTTTCACCGTTTTCTTGTAGACCCCAAACCATATTGACAGTGCCCCAATCAAATTCTACGCTACTTCCAATTCTATAGGGTCCAGCTCCTAGTACAACAATTCCTTTTTCATCAGATGGAATCTCAATGTCATGAGAATGACCACCATATGTGAGATATAGATAGTTTGTAACTGCAGGCCATTCTGCTGCAAGCGTGTCAATCTGCTTTACAGAGGGTAAAACACCCAATTTCTTGCGTAAATCACGCACTTCATCAGGTGTTTTGCCTTTAACACGAGCAATTTGCTTATCTGAAAAACCCATTTTTTTGGCTTCCCAAAGGAGGGATTCTCCTAGTTCAGAGTCTTTTAATTTTGATTCAATATTTACAATATTTTTTATCTTTTCAATAAACCAAGGATCAATTGTAGAGAGTTTGTAAATTCGCTCAACTGAAATTCCCATCTTTAATGCAATTGCGACATTGTACAAAATATGATCATCATGATAAGTAAGTTTATTTTCAATTTCTTCTTCGTTGTAGGTTTTTCCATTAACACGATTAAGAACTAGACCATCGTTTCCAATGTCTAGCATTCGAATTGATTTTTGAAGTGATTCCTCAAAAGTTCTACCTACTGCCATTACTTCTCCTACTGATTTCATTGCGGGTCCAAGTTTTCTATTCACAAGTTCAAACTTTTCAAAATCCCATCGAGGATGTTTACATACAATATAATCAAGTGATGGCTCAAAACATGCAGTAGTACTTTTTGTAATTCTATTTACTAGTTCTGATAAATTATAACCCAATCCAATTTTTGCAGACATGTATGCTAGTGGATACCCTGTTGCTTTACTTGCAAGAGCAGAAGAACGTGAAAGTCTTGGATTTATTTCAATTGCAACATATCTGTCAGAGTTTGGTTCAAGTGCATATTGAATATTGCATTCACCAACAATTCCCACATGTTTGGTTGCACGTAATGCTGCAGAACGCAACATATGATATTCATGATTATCAATTGTTTGTGATGGAGCAACTACAATATTATCACCAGTGTGAGCTTTCATAGAAAGAACATTTTCCATGTTACAAACAATGATATTATTTCCATCATAATCCTGCATTACTTCATACTCGATTTGTTTCCAGTGTTCAATGTATTCTTCAATTAGGACTTGGCCAACAATACTTGCTCTGAAACCTCGCTCAACAATCTCATGAAGTTCAATTTCATTATAGGCAACGCCACCACCTCGTCCACCCAGAGTATATGCAACACGAATTATTACAGGATATGATAATTCTTCAGCTGCTTTTTTAGCATCATCAAAGTTAGTCACGGTTTTGCTTCTCAAAACAGGAACTCCTAATTCATTCATTGAATCCTTAAAGAGTTGCCTATCCTCAGTTTTCTGGATTCCTTTAATTGAGGTTCCAAGTACGTTAACACCATATTTTTGAAGTATACCAGATTCATCTAACTTAACCCCACAATTAAGAGCAGTTTGTCCACCATATGCCAACATAATTCCATCTGGTCTTTCTTTTTCGATAATTGATTTTACATACTCTGGGTTTACTGGAAGTAGATACACTTGATCTGCAAATCTAGTATCTGTTTGGATTGTTGCAATGTTTGGGTTGATTAAAACACTTTTCAATCCATCTTCATGTATTGCTTTGAGGCATTGACTTCCAGAGTAATCAAATTCACCAGCTTCGCCAATTTTAATGGCCCCACTTCCCAATACAAGAATTTTCTTTAAGGATTCATTCTTTGGCATTTGTTCATTTCTCCATAAGATGTTTTAGCTCTTCAAAGACAAACTTGCAATCAAAAGGACCTGGTGAAGCCTCTGGATGAAACTGTACTGCAATACAATTTTGTTTTTTGTGTTTTATTCCTTCAACTGTTTTGTCGTCTGCATTTGTAAACCATAAATTAAAATCAGATTTTTCTAAAGACTCAGGAGTAATTCCATATCCATGATTCTGACTAGTAACATAGACTTGATTATTTTCTAAATTGACACAAGGTTTGTTTTGTCCTCGATGTCCATACTTTAGTTTGTAAGTTTCAGTATTTCCTGCAATTCCAATAATTTGTGCACCTAAACAAATTCCCAATGTGGGAATATTGTTTTCGATTAATTTTTTAGCAGTATCAATTGTATCAGGACATTTTTGTGGATCACCAGGACCACTACTAAGTACAACCCCTTTAGGATGGTAAGACATTATTTTCTCATATGTAGTATCCCAAGGAACCAAAATTGCTTTGTAACCAAGTTCACGAACATTTCTTAAAATTGCATTTTTTGCACCAGTATCAATTACAACAACGGATTTATCATCATCACCATAAACTTGTTCTTGTTTTGTAGATACTATATCCATGAATTGCTCAGAGTCATAATGAACCGCTGATGCAAGTTCTTTTTTGACTTGCTCAACATCAATTTCAGAATCAGATATCACAAGAGCAGCCATCATAACACCTCCTGTCCTGAGTTTCTTTGTTAATTCACGAGTATCAATTCCAGATATTCCAGGTACCTTTTCGTTGTACATCCACTCATCAAGAGTCATTGAGAGATTCCAATGACTGGCAGTTAGAGATAACTCATGAACCACCAAACCGCGAATTTGTATTTTATCGGATTCAAAGAATTTTGGGATACCATCATCGTCCTTGATTGAAGGATCAGGAACTCCATAATTTCCAACTAGAGGATACGTGAGTGTAAGAATTTGACCATTATATGATGGATCAGTTAGAGCTTCCGGGTATCCAACCATCCCAGTGTTAAAGACAATTTCACCAAAAACAGTTGTAGAATAACCAAAACCTTGACCATCAAGAACAATACCATCATCAAAAACCAGCTTTCCAAACTTGTTTGCGTGTTTTGATTTTTTGGTAGTTATTGTTACCCTCGTTGAGTCCGAATGAATATTAATTTAAGTTTTTGTTCGGAAAAGAAATGGAAAAGTATTGATCGCAATAAAATTTGTCTGATCAGAGTGCTTTGAACTCTTCGCTCCATTTGTGATAAGCACGAATCATTTCAGTAGAAACACTTGGTTTTCTTCTTGTCATGATATTCTTAAAATCAGAAGTGGTAAGTTCTCTCGGTTGTACAGGTGTTTCACCCTCTATTGGTTCATGATAATCTGGAGAATTAAATATTTCATGTACTGTTTTAATTTGTGCGGCTTGACAGACATCTTTAATATCACTTGCACTATATCCATCAAACAGTTTTGCCAAGTCAGCAGGGTTTACTTTGAAATCTTTTCTTAATGGAGCAGTATATTCCTCAAATAGGTGTTGTCTGGCTTCTTGTGATGGTAGTGAAACGTAAATTCTCTTTTGAAATCGTCGTAAGAAAGGCCAATCAAGACTCCATGGTTTGTTTGTTGCTCCAATTACATAGAGCATCAAATCTTTTCCTTTACCATTAACACCATCCATCTCAGTTAGAAATTGGTTTTTGGTTCTTACTTCTCCACCAACTTCACTAGTTCTGGAACCCAATAAAGAATCAACTTCATCTACAAACAAAATAACAGGTTTGCCTTCTTTTTCAGCATATTGTCTTGCCATAGTAAATAATTTTGAAACATTCTTTTCTGCTTCACCTAACCATTTACTCATCATAGATGATGCATCGACATTGATAAAATAACCATCCATCTCATTTGCAGTAGCTGCTGCTAGCATTGTTTTTCCAGTACCTGGTGGTCCGTATAGTAGCATTCCTTTTGGCCATCCAAGAGGAAACAAGTCAGGTCTTTTAGCAGGATATATGATTGATTCACGTAATGCACTTTTAGCATCCTCCAAACCAATTACTTGTGCCCATGTAACATCAGGTTTTTCTTTCATCACAAGGTCTTCAAAGTCATTTTCTGCTTCTTGTCTTTGTACAGATGCCTTTTGATCTTTAGATGATGCTTTTGGATCAACTGCAGGTTCTACTCCATGAGCCTGTTGTAATGCATTAATTCGATTATGATAAGAGTTACATCTTTCTTTGTAAATTTGGTTTAGTTTGCTTTGAGGGTATAGTTGTAATAGTTTTACAAGTGCATCAATTGCATGCTGATAGTGTGAAATTGCCATACCACGAGCACCTTGAGAATCATATTTGATTGCCTCTGAGGCATATTTACTAGCAGTATTTTCTAATTCTTGTGGGGCTAAACTCATCGTAATTACCTACGCATATGTCCTTGAGAATTTTGTTGGTATTTAGTGGTGTTAAGCTCTGTGGCAAAATTGGTTAAATTAATTGCACTTGTCTCAGCCTCAGAATAATCAGGTCCATCACGATATCTCTTTTTGAAATCAGATTTCTCAGAGATGTGCACATGCATGTCTTTTACTTTGTTGATAGAGTCTTCAGCTGAAATTATCAATTCAGAGATTTCATCATCTAAATTATCTAGTGAATGAGCAGTATCAGAGATAATTGATACAAAGTGCTTTAGAATTGAGTGTGTCTCTTTTTTGTCATCATACTTGCATAGCATAAAATCAGCAATTCCAACAATTTTGTCTAAATCTTGCAGTTCCTCTAGTGTGAGTTTATCTATTTTATCAGAAGATTTAGTCTCTGATAGTTTTTTGTCAATTTTTGAAGAGAGTGATCTTATACGTTCAATATCTTTTGAAAAGTTCCGTTTAGAATTTAGTGCTATCAAGTGTTACATACTTTAAAAAAATCAAGATTAGGGTACTGCTTACTAATTTTAGAGTCCACCATCAACTTTACTTCATTAAGCAAAGTTGAGGATTCTTCATTTGAGTGACTAAAGTCAAATCTTGCCTTTGTGAGGGTGGCAGAATCCAACACAATACTGCATAAGTGTACAGACAATTCAGATAGTTTTTGACTGCAATGAGGAATTATATTAAATAATTGTGCACTAATGGTTCTAATCATAGGGATAGTTGCAGGAAGAACTTCGGGAATACTATTTACATTTGATATTCTTCCAGTTCTTTTTTTTATTTGAGAGAGAGTTTCCAAAGAAAAGGTCATAATTTGTTCTAGTTTAATTGCTTTAAGATGAATATCATTAGTTTCATCAAAATCAATAACTAAAGATTTGTTTGATTTTCTTAGGTCATGTCTTTTTTTTGCAAGAATCTCAACAATTTCATCCAATAGAGTTAGAGAATATTCCAATCTAGGAACAAGAGCAACTGAATGAGAAGCAATTGAAGATTCTAATGTAGAAACATTGCATCTAACCAACATACCATTTAGTGGATCTAGATTTTGTATTTGAGGACATTGTGACAATTAATTCAGTAACCACAGTTACACCTATCTGCAGATACAATTTTGATTTTTTTTGAGCAGTTGTTTAAAGGAATTTAGCTCTCAATTTTACCTAATAACAAATCAAGTAAAAACATGGTAAATGAGCATGCATTAACAGTCAGTTTAGAAGAATTTGGATTAAGCAAATACGAAGCACAGGCATATGTATCCCTAATTGCAAAGGGGACAATTTCTGCAGGTGAATTGGCATATTATTCTGAGATTCCACGAACTAAAATTTATCCAACTTTGTTAAAACTAGAAAAAAAGAAGCTGACAATAATTTCAAAGAGTAAACCAATAATGTGTACAGCAATAGCACCTGAAGATGCATTTGATGGAATTATTCATGAACAAATCAACAAGGTAAATGCAATGAACACATTGGTTTCAAATTTGAAGAAGGCAAGTGAAGAAAGTAGAAAGTCAAGAGGGTCTGAAGAAAAAAGATATTTTCAAATTGGCGTAAATAATGTTTTAGCTCAACTCCAAATTATGATCGAAGGTTCCAAATCATCAATTAAGATAATGGTTGATCCATGGGGTTTTGGATTACTAGCTGAATGCAAAGAACAACTACTATCAGTTTTACGTCGAAATCTAGATGTCAAAGTGCTTGTTTTACCAACACAAATTTGCTCGGAATCATATAGAGCAATTCCTGAGGGAGTGGAAATTAGAGCATCAGAGATTACTCAAAATTGCTTTATCTTTGATGAAACTGAATTATTATTGGTAAACAATACTAATGGAGAAGGAGCAATTTTTTCATCAACTGAAATTCTTGGAATTAATCAAGAAAGAGTATTTTCTAATATTTGGAAAAATGCAACAAAAACTAAAGCTCTTGCAGACATGACAAAAACAGAAGCACAGGAGATTTACAAAATCATCAAGACTGTTAATGAAACAGGGTTGATGTATGTTCTAAATTCTTTAATGATATCAAAAAAGCAGGGATCAAACATACTCAAACTATTGGAGAAAAATGGAATTTCTTTCAAATCAAAATCACTTGATGAGATCATAGAGATAATGGATGCGATAATGCAGATTACATGCTCAGGACACGTAAACTTTGAAGCAAGCACCAAAAATATTACAATCGAATCAAAACTAAACAGTGGACATTCTCTACCTTGGGTCTCTATTTTGGATGGATGTCTTCAAAGACAAGGCTACAAAACCAGAACAATTTATCAAAATAATTCCAACAAAGGCAAAAAAGTCCACATTAAGATAACTAAAAACTAGAGCCAAAATAGAGTGAATAATCCTTAAAAATAGACATAAATTTTTCAAAACCCTCAGGTGACGGTAAATTAGTTCAAGATTCTTGTAATTTTTAGTTAATTTTACGTCTGAAGTTTGGATATCATAGTAAAATTCTGAAACAAATCAAAATTCCATATGTTAAGAATAGACAAATAAATCCTCATAACCATTGTGATAACCAATTGTTTATGAGTTATAGCATACTTGTAGCAGAGGATTCTAATTTTATGAGAGTAATGATAAAACAAATCTTGAAGAACATTGAGAATGTGGGAGAAATTCATGAGGCAGCTGATGGTGTTGAAGCAGTCAAAAAATACAAAGAGAAGAAACCAGATCTTGTAACTATGGACATAGACATGCCAAACATGAATGGACTTGATGCTTCAAAACAAATCAAATTGTTTGATTCCAAAGCAAAGATAGTGATGGTAACATCTTCAGACCGACTTGATACTAGAGAAGAAGCAGAAAGAATTGGAGTAATAGGATGGATTGGAAAACCATTTAACCGTGAAGAAATAAAAAAAGTAGTTGCTGCTCTTTCAAAATAATAAACAGTTTTAACTACAATTTTTTTCTGTGACAATATTTATTGTAGAAATAATCATGCGATATTGATTGATAAAATTTAAGTTTTACAGCGGTAATGTCTGGGTAAAATTCTCAAATAACCTCCTTTCTAGATTTTAATTTTCTTTTAACAATAAAGACAATATTGTATTGGAACGTAGAAGATTTGGATTAAGTATCGTATTACAAGAGTATCACTAATTTCTCTGTGATTAAATAAAAAATTAGAAATTTTCATGGATGTTTATTTTTTACCAGAATAACGTTGTATTTTAACTCCAGATTCAGATACATCAAGTGTCATAATTGATGGACCTACGATTTGGTAATAGCCCTCCACACCTAGTAATTCCACATAATACGATGTATCAAGATTAAAACTAATAGGACAAAATCCACGTTCATTAATATCGCAAACTTGATCATAGTATGTGTTTTCAGAGTTACCTACTTTTTTGTATATTTCTGGTTCTGTACCTTTAGCAAGTTGTTTACCATTTCCATCTTGAAAATGCCAAAGCAAACATGATTTACCGCCATATTCATTGTCAAAACAATAATTATTTGCTTGAATAATTACAGTTCTTTCAGCAGTAATTGGCAGCATACTTGAATATTCGTTGTTACCAGGAGGCCATTCTAAAATCATCATGTCTCCATCTCCAACATAGTCTGTATGTGGAAAAGTAAATGTAACAGATGATTTAGCAGGTTCTGCAGGAGTACGTATTTCACTTGAAGTTAAATACCGTATAAATGTAATAGTTCCATTCTCATCAAGTTTCCCATAAGGCATTGAACCATGCCACCATTCTTTAGATTGTGTAAGAGATTCTACTCCAATAATATATTCTCCATCTATGCGTGCCTCTGCCCATTCATCAGGTATCTCTCCAGTTAAAATAGCCAGAGTCCATGAATATAGCACCTTGTGATCAAATCCAGCTTCAGTATAATATTGTGCTTTTTTATCAATTACACAAAGAATCCTGTCAGGTGGCGTGTCCATTTTAATTAATTTTTCTAAATGTTCTTGATTGACACTTAGACAATTAGATGTATCAAATTCTGATTTTGTATATTGCTCAAAATTAAAGTCAACTAAATAAGATGGACCAATGTACACATTTGGAGGCTTTGGGATCATGCTGCTTATAGATACGGTATATTTTTTAGTATCATTATGTACCCGTAATTTTTGTTGAATGATTCCATCGTCATCAATGTTATGTACACGTTGTGATGGCTGTGTAATTTCTGAAGAGCTTAAGAATTCTTCAATATCAAGAATAGCAAATCCCGATGTAGGGATACCAATTAAATTCTCAAATGTTATTAAAACGGTGGCATCAGAATTGAGTGCTCCATTATATTGTGTTGAAATGTCAGTTATACAAATCAATTCTTCAGGAGTTTTACTCTTTATTGCCTTATCAAAGATCTTTTGATCAATTTCAATACATTTTGATGTATCAAATTTTGGTTTAGGTAAATCAAAGAATATAGAATCAAAACTACTTTGAATTTGCATAAAGGTTCTACCATTTTTTGTAATAATCTCCCAATCTCCTCCAATTGGTGGTAATGCGTCTTCTGCCTCTAGTTTTTCTTTATCTACAATGATATAATCAATGTCCATAATTCTAAAGAAATCTGGATCATCATATTTTTTTTCTGTTAAATCAGATTCATTTGTAAATAAAAGACGTAGGGACTCTGTATATTTTGGAACATTAACTATTTTTTCGGTAAATAAATTGTTGCCATAACTCCAGGATAATGTTTTTTCAAAAACAATTTTTTCATCTATTTCTCCAACGATGTTTACTTCAACAGGAGATGGAAAATCATTTTTTATCATGATTTTAATTGGTTTTGTATGCCCAAAGTCTTTTTGAAGATTTTTCTTTTTACTAGTTAACTCATTAGGTGTTGTCTCTTCATTAGATTCATCTACATCTTTTTCATTTCCATTTTTCTTGCATGGATCTTCTTCTCCAAATGCTAATGGTATTTCAAAAATGAGTTTAGGACCATTAAATGAGCCTAATTTTTTATCTTTACATGGATCTGAGATTATTATGTCAAGTGAGAAATCAATGGGGTAATTTTTAGGGTAATGATTTTCAGAGCAAGGTCCGCCATCATGGGTGTCTCCATCATTATATCCATTATACACACAATTTGCTTTCCAGTTAATTTGATACGTTCCCGGTTTAATTGACGGTGAAGAAACAATTAAAATATTTTCAATCACCTTGTTCTTTTCATGAGGTTGTAATATTATTTCAGTAAGTTTTTCAGTACCCAATAGAAATGGGGCAGGATGTATTGGATCTTTCATTGATTTTGACGAAATTTGATAATCAACTTTTGTATTATAATTCCCTGTGTTTAAGGTAATTTTGTACGTACATACATCTCCGGCCTCTAGAATAATTTTTTTCTTAAATAGATCTACTAGTTCTGAATTTTTACAGATATTATTTGGTAATTTTGGTATTATTCTTATGGTATCTTGTGATGCATGTGATTCAGAAGTTTTTTCAGGTTCAGGAATTATTTCAGGATCTGTTTTTTCATCTATAACTTCAATGGTAACTGTTCTTGGAGGTAGACAAAATGAATTGGTGGAACCCCCAAGAAAATCACATTTAGTTTCATAAACAAACTGATACTGTCCAGGTGCTTGATCTTTAGGAATAGAAATTTCATATGGTATTTCACATATCTTTCCAGACTCAACTAATGGGAATGAAAATATTTTTTGAGAATACCATGAAATATTTTCACCAACAACTGTCACGTCATTTGAAGTATTAGAATTTCCAAATGCGGATGTTGTTTGTGTAACTTCTAGTGTCTCTCCAGGATTTGCCTTTATATTTGTCCAATCAGAAGGAGATATTGAACCAATGTCTTCACAATTTGCAGTAGCAACAGATTTGTTGATAATTACTGGAATAGTATCAGGAATGATGGGTTCTGATTCATCTAAATTGCCAGAACCAGTTTTTTGAATATCACGTAGAATTCCTTTAGAGGTTAATTTATCTCCATTCTTTGCATCAGGTTTCACTTCAATCTTAAGTATCATTTTATCGTTAATTTGACCAGAATTTTTAGCAATACAACTAGCCACAAAATCCAAGCCACCTATGAACTTGGTAATTCTACATTCTTCAACTATGCTACCGTCTTTTTCTAGCTTGATGCTATTCACTTGATTTTGATCAAAATATACTCTTAATTTCAATTTTTTTTGTGGGGGGATTTGTGATTTATTTCAAGAGTGTATGTGATTGTATCTCCTGAAACAACTTCGGTAGGAGGAGAACCTTTTGCTCCAAAATATGCTTCTGATTCTGATTTAACAACGTCCAATTGATTCTTACATGTGGTATTAGTTTTTGATAATTCGCTTGTGGATACAGCTAGGGTTAGCTCTAATCGTTCTCTATCAGGTTTATCTTGCTTTATTACAATTGGAATATTTTGGGCTCCTTCCAATAGTTCAACAGGTAATGATGTGGATATACGTACCATATTCTCTTCATTGTCTCGAGTTAAATCATATGCTGTAATAGCAAGCAAGCCTGCAGATAATGGTACTGTTACAATTGCCGTAGAAACTCCCATGGCCAAACCTGTTACCCCAATTCCAAAACCTGCAGAGCACCAACGCCAGTTCTTTTTAAATTATGCCCTGGGATATCGTTTTCCCAAATTTTAAAGGCTAACCAAATAGAATCATGTGGACTACAACCAGAGTGAGTGTATATTATATTACTTGATGATCCATCAGGTTGGGGGGAACTTGGAATTTGACCTTGTGTATTATATCGTATAGTATCTCTGAAAACATTTTTTTTGTATTTTACTGATTCTATCCACTGGTTCCCATTAGCAGGTAATGAAGGTATTTTAAATTCAGATATAACTGGAAGTGTTTTATTCAGTAGTGGGTGATTGTTATGATAAACACCATGATCAATAACTATCTCTGCTCCATTATTTCCTTCACCATATGTCCATTTCTGTGGAACTAGAATTTCTTTTATTTTAATTTCAATTTTAAGAGGCGGATTAAGATTATGTCCTAAAGATGGTTCATGCACAAATGATATAGGAGGGGTAATGATTAAACCTAAAAATGCAACTACCAAAATGCTCAGAATCATTAATTTAGATATTTTCATGATTTGACTAGTCTCCATTTATTTGCATATTTTGAAATATTGTAAATTATAATTGCAGGAGCTGCCAAATACATTCCCAAGTTTAATGCAATTACTGAAATTCCAAATCCCAACACTTCAACATTGTTTCCATCTTCAGCCAATGTTAAAATTGATAGCGAACTAATCATTGGAGTGATTGCAAGTTTGACAGTTTCTTTGAAGATTGGATTTTCACGTTGTATATCTGCAATGTATGGTGAGAATGAGTAATAGAATTGATTAAATCCGGTCATAAATGACATGCCTGATGTTGTACTCATTACAATGTTGTCTCTAACTTCTCTAAGAAATTGAACTTGTGGTGCTAACTCACTACCATATGCTGCTGTTGCAATAAGACACCCACCACCTTTTTCTTCAATATCTTTGATTATTAGTGATTCTTCAGTTGTTGGTAAATTTACACTTGCAGTTTTTTGTATTAAATCTAATTCATTAGTCAATGCTAGTTTATATTTTGTAATAGATTCTTCGAATTGATTGTTATTTTTTAAATCAATTGCTTCATTTAGAATTGAATGGAATTTTTCTAATTGAGGAACAGTTAATGATAATTGTTCAAATTCAAAATCAATTGAGTTTAAAATTCTTTAAGATTCTTTTAATTTGTAATTTTCAATTTCTTCAGGTGTCATTTGTGTCCAAGGTTCTAACTCTTTTGTTAGAATAGAAAGATGTTCTCCTATTTCATCTAAAGGTAACAAACTTACCTCTTCAAGTATTTCTTCAGGTATTGGGGTTTCTTTGAGAAATTCTGAGTCAGGAGTATTAGAAATTAAAGATAATTCTTCTGAAGAGGAGTTAAGCATTAATCGAATAGTGTCTATGTATTGCTTGTACTCAAAATAATCTTCTTGTGCAAATGAACTACCAAAAGAGCCAATTGAAATTAGCAATACAATACTGAATACAATTTGATACTTTCTCAAAAACCTCCCCAATTTTGACATGTTTTAATATCTACTTAAATGGTTCTTAGATTCATTTATTATGAAAATAACGGCATATGATTTCAAAAATTTATAGTTGTAATCATAGGCCGTCAAAGTGTCTTTATGTTTTAGTTCAGTTCCCCAAGATCCAAATGGTTTCTGCCTGTCAATTTTTAAAAAAAGTTTAAAGTTTAACAAAATTCTAGTCATAGTGGAACACAAAAAAGATACACTACAGTACCACATCCCATCCGGTCCACCATAATATTTTATCAAGTCATAACAGATTTGAATCAATTAGGTTCAAAAATGTTTTACACAGAAATTCCGATTCCAAAATTTGAATTTTATCAAATGTTACTAGAGATTTGCATATACAGGATAAGCAGAAACTATTTTGTTGTCAGTTATCTTCATACTCTTGTCTGATTAATTCAAGAGTGTTAGGATCTAATTTCTCAAAATACTTTTTCAATTCTTCTTCATTTAATTTTTCATCATGAAATAACATTCTATTTTAAAATTGGAATTTTAATATTCATTGTTAGTAGATAACAAACATGTACTAAATGCTCAAAATCTAATGATTTTAGTAAAAAAAGTTTCATGAAAAAACTAAAATCAGACAAATTAGTCACAATAGTCTTGATTGAAGAGAAACTAGAGGCCTTAGGAATAAAACTTCCAAATCCTCCAACACCAGCAGGATCATATGTTCCTGTAGTAAGGACTGGAAATTTACTCTACATTTCAGGACAAATCCCCATGGAAGATGGTAAAGTGATCTTTACTGGAAAAGTTTCAGATAATAACTTGGAAATTGCTCAAAAATCTGCAAGAATGTGTGCAATTAACATTTTAGCACAAATCAAAAGACAAGTTGAAGATTTGGATAAAGTTTCCAAAATAGTTAGATTATCAGGATTTGTAAATTCTGTTTCAGAATTTTCACAACAACCCAAAGTTATCAATGCAGCTTCAGATTTATTTTTTGAAATATTTGGTGAGAAAGGAAAGCACTCCAGAATTGCAGTTGGAGTATCTAGTTTACCATTAGACTCTATGACAGAAATTGATGCAATCATTGAAATTTCAGAATAAGATTTGGAAATTTTCTCAAATAGATTTTTTGACTACAGTGTTCATGGTTCAGATGTGCCGTGGATTGTGTGAGCGTCTAAAATCAACTTCATTTACAAACAATCTACGTTACAAAATTGGTCAAAAATGGTGTTCATTGTGTGCATTATTTTTCTTTACTGAAGAAAATTCATGTCCATGCTGTAAAACCAGATTAAGAGCAAGAAGCAAAAAAGATGACTTGTCAAGAATGTAACCATGAAAAAGGAAAATGTCAGTGTTTTTGTTGTTGTTCAATATCACAGATAGGATGTATTTACTGTGTTCTCCCAGTTTTAGGATATAGACAAATTAAGAAAATTAGTAGAAAAATGAGAGATAGAAATAAACCTAAATGATTTGAAAAATACAATAGCACATGTACAATTTAGAAGAGATAAAATCAGAAAAATGTATTTCACTTGAAACATATAGAAAAAATAATCAACCAGTGAGAACCCCTGTTTGGTTTGTAGTTAAAGATGATTTGATTTATGTTGTTACTCGAGATCAAACGGGTAAAGTGAAACGTCTTAGAAATAATCAACAAGTAAAATTTGCAACATGTAATTTCAAAGGAAAAATTAAAGGCCAATGGACATCAGGAACTGCTAAAATTTTAACAGAAGATGAAACCACAGAGATGGTAAAATTGAGAGATAAAAAGTATGGATTTATGGCGAAAATTGCCAAATTTCTAAGTAAAGGTAAAGGTAAGTTTTTAGCATTCTCAATTAAAATAGATTAAACAATTTTTTGTAACTTTATCTCTCACTTTAGTTTGAAAGCAGTCAATCCTGCAAATCCAAAAATTATTCCTAATCCCACATAAGCTAAAACTTGACTATACTCAATTAGCACTGCAGACACACCAGTTCCAACAACACTGGGAAGTAAAGATAATGCATACAACCACCAGCCACAACAGCCAAGAGGCACTAGAGAGAAAAATGAGAAAAAGGATGCAGTAACAACACTCCCTGAATTTCCACCTAATGCTTTTTTCTTTATTTCAAGTTTGCATTCTAACAATTTGCTTTTCTCAGATAAGAAAACTTGTAAACCAATTCCTATTCCCATTCCAATTATCACTATCGAGTTGAGTTGGAATGCAGCACTAATTGCAGCTAGTGGTTCTAATGCAGGAGTTGTAATTACAACTACTGAAAGATACACAACTATTGTAATAATTCCAACAAGGATTGCTTTTGAATCGGTTTCATCTATTCATCACCATAAACTAGAGTTTGGGGATGAAATGCAATCCATTCAAACCAAAATCCAGGCTCAATTGACATCCGTTCTAATTGTTCACCTTCATACTCACCAGATATTGATAATCCATCATAGATCCATTCAGAGTTTCTCTGAGAATCAAAATTTTTTCCATCCACATATTCAAAATCTAACATCACACCATTAATGGTTCTCTCAAAAGCACGAGAGTTTTCAGAATACAATGAAATCAACATTACAGGAGTTTCTCCAATAGAATCATTGATAATAACATTTGATTCAATCTCATTTTGTTTGTATGCTTTGTAGATATTATCTTGATTAAATCCAATGATTATTTCTTTGGAATGCATTCTGTCATCACTATTCTCTACTGGGAACATTATTCGTGGTTCTGTGTAATAATTACCATAAGGATCAGTGGCATACGAACGAATGTAACTAGTGTCAGTTGTTAACACCATGTATCAGGATGAAGTTTCTTCCAATCACCTCAAGTAATAACATCAAAAGGAATCAAATTCAGTTGATATCCAGTGAGTGGACCTTTAACTGCCATTCCAAGTGCTTGACTCCAATAAGATTCAGTAAATCTATCATACATCAACAAATTACTGTTGTATAATTTTCCCGAAGTTCCAAATTCTACTTCTTGTCCATCAATAACTCGCTCAAAAACTTGATTTGTGTAACATAGCGGGCAGTAAGTAACAGATACAGGAACCCCACCAACTTTATCATTGACTATTTCATGCTAAACCAAAATAAAGATAGGATAAGCTTTTGTCTCCCCATTAATCTCCATTCCAACAACAGTATCAGAATCAGACATAAATTGAGAACCCAAAATATCAGCAAATACAGGATTATCAATTGATGGAATTCCATCTTTTGGAGGACCGCCACCTCTTATCTTATCAAGTGGGATACTATGTTTTACACCATTTGTCTCCATTATACTAAAAACAGAAGATTTTGAATCATCTCCAGTTGAAACAGGAGTAATAACAGTAATTTCAGGAGATGCAACCTGAAATGCAATTGCCAATACTACAAGTGCAATACCAATTACAGATGCAAGAATCTTTAGATTCAATTTTAAATAATTTTGGGTTGTAAAATATTAAAAAATTACTCCAACTATATTTTGGATTTGGGTAAATCCTTTTAATGAGTTTCAAAAAGGTCTATCCATGAATACAGAAGCAACTCTAAAGGGAAATGTATTACATTATATCACTCACTGGGGGATCAGAGCATCAATTGGAGCCATATTCATAGTTTAAAGAAATTTGATTCTAGTTGGAAGAATGGTTAGTCACTATTGGGATTCCACCTGAAATGTAATTGCCAATTGCATTAGCAGAGTTCATTGGAGGAATATGTCTAGTCGTAGGAGTATTGACACGAGTCACAGGTTCTATATTTGCAGTGATTTTACTTGGTGCAATATTTCACATTAGATGGGAAAATGGATTTTTTGTTTCTCAAGGAGGATGGGAATGAGATTTGGTAATGTTAGCTGCAGTTCTTGCAATTATTGCTGCAGGACCAGGAAGAATATCAATTGCACATATAGCAAAAAAAATCCCTAGATTTTTACAGTGATTATTTAATTTTTTTATTTAATTCTGTAATGAATTTTTTTATTTTTGGTTTTGGAATTACACATCCACATGCCCTATCATGTCCACCACCAGAACCTCCAAGATCAGTTGCTAAAATATTAACAATTTTACCCAAGTGAACTTTACAGTTTTTTGAACCTCGAACTGAAACAGCATAGATACCATGATCAACTCTTTCTTTGTATGCAACACCTACATCTTTGCCAGATAATCCCATTACAAAATTAACAGCACCACTTGCGCCAGCGTCTAGAATTTTCATATAGCCAAGATTTTTCATAGTTTTCATTCCTTGTTTCACTTTGACAATCATACGAGAGAGTTTTTCGACTTGGATTTGAGCAAACTCAAAAGTATTTGGAATATCATGTGGAAATTTAGAGTCTGCCAATTCTTCAACTAAATACAACAAATAATCTGGTTCTTTTTGATGCCCAACAATATTGTAGGTAAGTACTGTTGCACTAATTAGTGCAAATTGTCGATCATAAATTTGAAGTAATTTTGACCCAATTGGTCTATCTTCCATATAATCAGTGATAGCTGCACATGTTGCAACAAAAGAAGCATGATCATTGAGCTTGGATTTGAATGCAGTATAAACCTGAACAGCAGTGCATTCATGGATATCATGAATAACTTTGACTTTGATTTTCTTTAATGATTTTAGAACAACAGGATCAATGTCATGATGATCAATGTAAGTAACTGTAATTTTATTTTTTCTAAGAGTAGTCATAATGTCTATAAATTCATCTTGTGTCTTTTTGCTAAGTCCCAGATCACAGATGTACAAAGATTTTAGTTTTTTATCTAAAACCACTTGCTGCAGTGCTTCCATTTGGCCAGGATAGTCAACAAGAATTGCATCTCCACCAAAGGCTTGTCTAATTAATGCAGCAGAACTAATTCCATCAGCATCCTCCTTGTGAGAAATACAAATAACTTTTGTTCGTTGTGACTTGATAGTTTTTTTGGCTGTAAGTTTTTTAGTGCTAGATTTTTTCACAGTTTTTTTACTTTTAGATTTCTTAGTTTTAGAAACTGCCATTACGATTAGAAAATTATGCCCTCATTTAAATGAAGAATGAAAAATTAAGATTTTCTAAAAGACTTTTTGATGCTTTGATTAATCAAAGAACTAGAATCAAGATAAACATCATAAAATGATAACCCTTCCATCTGAGTTTGATGATCAATTTCTTGAATTTTTTTTAGTTCTTCTGTGGATGCATCAAGTATCAAATCATCTAATTTTTGCAAGTGTTTACGCTCGGCTGGAGACATTAATTTTTGATTAAAAATTTTCATTTATGACCAAAAGTTGGCAATTTAGACTAATTGGGTAGCAAAATGTCAGTAGGCATGTCACAGTATTGTTTGCTTGAAACGATCAAACAGCTATAAAATAATGAACAGTGGTTAAATAACTCAATGATTGGTAGGTATCATTGTTTTTCATATGCACTTCTCCATTATATCACACCCACCAAATCAGATTTGAAGGATAACTCCTGAATCCTACAGAATGCAAACACTGTAGAAATGAAAATGTTAGATGGATGAAGGATTTTTGTTCTGATGATTGTGCTAAAGATGCCTATGATTAAAAATTGTTACAATTCGATTATCGGTTTTACATGGATAATCATAGTAAAATCAAGTCATAACTTACTACAAATGGTGTTTGTGTACATTATTTTGGCGAAAATATAATAGAAGATTTTTTGATATGCTAAACATGGAAACTAAAAACATCGGCTTGCGTGGAATTGAGATTGCAGATACCAAAATCTCAAATATAGACGGAGAACAAGGCAAGCTCATTTATCGAGGATATGACATTTTAGATCTTGCAAAAAATTCAACTTTTGAGGAGACAGCATATTTGCTGCTTTATGATAGTCTACCAAACAAACATCAACTAAATGAATTCAATGCAAAACTGATTGATGCGAGAACCATTCCAAAACAAATGCAAAAGAACATGGGGAATTGGAGAAAAGATGCAGATCCTATGGATATGCTTCAAGCATTTGTTGCTGCACTTGCAGGATATTTTGATGAAGAATTTTCAAATAAAGATGCTAGTTATGATAGAGCAATTAATCTAGTTGCAAAAGTTCCCACAATCATTGCAAGTTGGCAGAGAATTAGAAATGGGTTAGAGGTTATAGAACCTGATCCTTCTCTAAGTCATGCTGCAAATTTTCTATACATGATGTCTGGTGAAAAACCAGATCCTAAAGTTGAGAAAATCTTTGATATATGTTTAATTCTTCATGCTGATCATACTTTCAATGCATCAACATTTACAGCAAGACAAGTTACATCAACAAGAGCACACATGTATTCAGCAACTAGTGCTGCAATTGGTGCATTAAGTGGTGAATTACACGGAGGAGCTAATACAGAAGTTATGAAAATGTTGGTAGAGATTGAAGAAATAGAAAAAGTTCAACCATGGATTAAAGAAAAAATGGGTAATGGAGATAGAATTATGGGAATGGGTCATGCAGTTTATAAAACATACGATCCACGAGCGCAGGTTCTAAAAGAATTATCAAGAAAACTTGCAGAAGAAACCAAAGAGATATGGTTTGCTTTAACAGAAAAAGTGGAAACTGTAACTATTTCTGAAATGAAATTGCAGAAAGATAGAGACATTTATCCAAATGTGGATTTGTACAGCGCGTCAATTTACTATATGTTAAAAATTCCAGTAGACCTCAATACACCAATTTTTGCAATTTCAAGAGTTGTTGGATGGACAGCCCATATCATTGAAGAAAAATTTGCAGAAGCGGCACCAAAGCCAGCACTATACAGGCCAAAAGCATCCTATGTTGGAAAATATTGTGGTCCAGAAGGGTGTGAATATAAAACTCTAGACTTGAGAAAATAATTTTTAATTTCTTGTACTAAGCCACTCTTTTGCTTTAGAGTTCACATCATGTTTATACAGCACTTCAAAAACCATATTATAAAATGTGATACCTTTTTTCTGTGCCTGATCATCGAGCCATCTTATTCCATCTGCTAATTCAGGATCATACTCAGAGAATTCGACTAGTTCATCTACCATCTTTGAGAAGAATGCGTGGGATTCAAGCATGAATACACCTTTCAATCTATGATCATAAATGACGTATTCACAATATATTGACAAAAAAGGTAGATTTTTCGGGGTTATAGACTAGTTTTGATCGGATAGATCATAATTTTAGAAAAATTTCTTGAAATAATTATTCAAAATTCAAATTTTTGCAAATTTGTCATTTGTTCAAATTAGACGTACATTTCAATATACCATATTCATAAGATAATCTATTGTGTGAATCTAGAAAAAAAAGGATATCATCGGGGGGTTATTGGAGTAGAAACTGCAATTATTCTAATATCTGCAGTTTTAGTGGCTGCTGCCTTGTTAGCTGTTGTATTTAATGCAGGATTTGCTACAATACAAAAAACAAAAAGTTTCATCATAGCAGGAGTTATTGAATCAAGAAGTGTAGTTTAATTGTTTCAGGATCAATGGTAAGAATTGCATCTATTGTAGAAGATAAACTAAATGCAACTGCAATTCCAATTAAAGTAGCAATGAGCGGTAGTGAACCAATAAATATTAGTGCAGGAGATGCTACAGTTAGATATATCACTCAAGACATAAAAAACGATGATATCTACACTCATGTAATTGTTGATGGAGTATATTCTAATCTGCAAGATGCAATGCAAAAAGCACCCACCAGTAGATGGGAAAGTACATCAAATTACACATTCTAGGAAATAATTATTTTTGTTATTTCTAAAATAATACACAATCATTTTCACAAAGAAATATTTGAGAGTTTCAATTGATATGATTGGTTTGTAATTTTGTATATCCGATTCTTCAGATATTATCAAATTTGTAATAATCCATGCATTGTACAAAATTAATGAATAGTAAAAGTATAGCAACCTTATGGATTGGTTTGAACTATAGTTTTTGGTCTGAATCTTCCTATGCAGGCATAACCTGTCTCTATTCCCCACCGTTGCTTGTAATCAGTTGGAATGGATTGTATGTTGTGTGATATTTCTTTTGGTGAAATATTTGTTGCAAATGTAATGTACTGGTCTGTAAGATTTGATTTTTTTCTTGCATTCTTGTTTGGTAAAATGACTAGAGTAAATGACTCGACATGCCCTGATGCGGATTGTATCATACAATTTGAAATTGATTTTCTATCTCCATTAACATATTGTAAAATGGCATCTTTAATTCTTGGAGTCTTTTTTGCAGGCATTAGAAATTTCAAGTGTTTTTGTTTTATCACAGAAATTATTCCAGCTGTAAAAAACTCTCTATCAACTAATAACAATTTG
>JACERO010000017.1 GCA_013911135.1 Candidatus Nitrosopumilus sp.
CAAATTGTTATTAGTTGATAGAGAGTTTTTTACAGCTGGAATAATTTCTGTGATAAAACAAAAACACTTGAAATTTCTAATGCCTGCAAAAAAGACTCCAAGAATTAAAGATGCCATTTTACAATATGTTAATAGAGATAGAAAATCAATTTCAAATTGTATGATACAATCCGCATCAGGGCATGTCGAGTCATTTACTCTAGTCATTTTACCAAACAAGAATGCAAGAAAAAAATCAAATCTTACAGACCAGTACATTACATTTGCAACAAATATTTCACCAAAAGAAATATCACACAACATACAATCCATTCCAACTGATTACAAGCAACGGTGGGGAATAGAGACAGGTTATGCCTGCATAGGAAGATTCAGACCAAAAACTATAGTTCAAACCAATCCATAAGGTTGCTATACTTTTACTATTCATTAATTTTGTACAATGCATGGATTATTACAAATTTGATAATATCTGAAGAATCGGATATACAAAATTACAAACCAATCATATCAATTGAAACTCTCAAATATTTCTTTGTGAAAATGATTGTGTATTATTTTAGAAATAACAAAAATAATTATTTCCTAGAATGTGTAATTTGATGTACTTTCCCATCTACTGGAATAGGTTAACTCCTTCCCAACCATAATCAATAAAACAACCTAATTATTTTTGGAGAGAGCTTTTTTGTTTATGCATTCATTGATGAATTGTAGTGAGCTAACCGCACCTGTATTACCTGTCTTTTTCATTAAATCGTAACTGAGTCCAATCTTTGTCTTATCAATTTGGCATTTTTCTGCAACATAATCTACAAATCTACTTCCTGCAGTGTGTAATCCCCAGATCCTAATTTTTTTAAATTCAGACGGCATCTTTTTACGTAATAGTTTAAGATTTTGTGCAGAAAGATTTGCTACCTCTTCTCTGAGCTTTTTTGGCTGTAATTTTATATCAAAAACTATTCTGTGTTTTTTGTCTGGAGACATTTTGATTGTGGCATTTTTCTCAGTATTTTTTGTATCCTTTAAAGTGAGAATTGATTTTGAATCAATCTGAATTTGTGTATTTTTTGTCTTTTTTTGTGATAATATAGTAGATGCAACAGCATCACTAAAAATCAAAAAATAAATTAAATTATAAAAATTTACTTTGTCTTTTTTTGAGATGTGTTTAATCTGTTTTATTCTATCTAAAAACCATGGAGTATAATGAGTTCCAATTAGTACAAATGCATTTTCTTTTCCATTCATGAGAAAGTATCCTGCAGAATTTAGCAATGATTCCGAAAATGAGGAACATGCCAATCCTTGAAAGTTTTGTGCTCTGATATCTTTTCTAAATGAAAGCTTGGGAATTAGTTCAACTGTTGGTGAAGGATCAAGATACTGCTGATTGTCATTAATTGTAATGAATAATCCAATTTTTTTAGGATCTACTCCACGTAGAGACTTTTTTGCTGTTTTGTAATACATATCATTTAGACTAACATCTGATTCAACAAAATCTCCCTTGTCAAAATCAATTTTTGAAAAATCATATGATTTGTAGATGTAGTCTATTCCTAACTCATTTTTTGCATATTCTCGAACTTCTTTGTCAAGCTTTTTCTTGAGAAAATCATCTACTATCTCAGATATTAAATAACGAAATTTTGCCTTGGTAAATACTATGTTTGATAAGTTAACAGATGGCATTCTATTGAATGCTTTTCAGCAATTTATCAAGTTTCTCAAAAAAGTCATCGGTGTACTTGTCTTCAGGTAGATCAAATCCCAAAATTATGGTTTTTAATTTTGTGCTTTTTACTATTTTACTAATTTTCTCTTTACACTTTTCTACCGAGCCTGAAACTGTTAATTCGTCAAGCAGTACATCTGCAACATTTTGCATAGCCTCCAATAATCCACTTTTTTCATAAGCACTCTTGATCTTCTCAACTTCTTCTTGAAAACCAGCATTTGTTAGTGAAATTGTATAAAACTCATTTGCGCCAATGTATCCAGCCAGTGTCATTTTTGCTTGATTGTTATTATCTGTAAAAAAGGTAGGAAGAATTGAAATTACATTAAATTCATCCTCTGGTTTATTCAAAGACTTTAGTGTTGAGTTGATTAGATCTATATGATTTGAAATTTGATCTTTTGGTTTTAAAAAAAATATGACACCATCTGCATTTTCAGCTGCAAGTTTTGTGGTTTTTTCACCAACTGCAGCCCAATAGATTTGGCCCGAATATTTTGTCTTGATAAAATTTGAGTAGTCCTTCAGTCGTGAAAGTGGTTTTTTAAATTTCATCTTCCACAAATTCTCAATAATTATGGGTGCACTTGTTCCCATTCCTAAAACAAATTTTCCACTAGTCTTTGTGTGTATGTGATTTGCAGCATCAAGAATTTCTTCTTGTGTTCTTGAAAATACATTGATGATTCCTGTTCCAAGTTTTACATGCTTAACTCTCTCACTGATATTTGATAAAACATCCAATGCATTCACTCCAAAAAATTCTGGATGTGTTTCTGACACAAAAAAGTATTCAACAGAGTTGTCATCTGCAATCTGAGCTGCTCGCTTGATAGCATCTATTGGAGCTCTTATTCCAAGCTCAATTCCAATTTTAGTCACAAAATTTCTACTAATATCTCTCTAGTATAAAATATTAGGACGTATGGATGCTTTTTCCATCTAGACTTCTTAGCGCATCTACAAATGCTTCTGGAAGGGTAGGATGAGCGTGAATTGTTTCAATCACGTCTTTTGGTTTTAGTTTTAATTTTATTGCCAACGTAGCCTCACCAATGATTTCACTTGCATGTGCTCCAACTATGATGGTGCCTTGCAATATCCCATTTTCCTCAAAAACCTTGATAAATCCACGTGTATCGCCTAAACAATTTGCTTTTGCATTAGCTATCATAGGAACCTCTTTCGAATTTCCCTCACATTTTCCAACAATTGCCACTTCAGGGTATGTAAACACACAGAATGGTACTGCAGAATAATCAATTGTACTTTTTTCTCCCAAGATATTTTGTGCAGCAACCTCGCCTTGATATGATGCTACATGAGCAAGCTCATATTTTCCTGCAATGTCTCCTATTGCATAAACATTTGACAGATTAGTTTGCATGTACTCATTTACTGTAATACCTTCATCATTCCACGCAATTCCTAACTTGTCTAGATCATCAGTGTTAAAGTTAGGTTCTCTTCCTGTGCTAATTAGAATTTTTTCTGGATTAATCTCATTCTCATTTATCATTACTTTTTCGTTATCTATTTTCATAGAAGATTTTGTCATAACAGAAATTCCATCTAGTTTCATGTATTTTTCAATGGCAGCTCCTACTTCTTTTGGCTGACCTGGCAAAAGAGAATCCTCCATCTCAACTAACCAAATTTTACATCCTAGTGCATTGAGAATTGATGCAAACTCACATCCACTATATCCTCCACCTACAACCAAAATAGATTCTGGAATATTCTCTAGATCAAAAACTGAATCAGTTGACACAATTTTCTCAACTAAATCATTCGCTGGAAAACTTTTGGGTTTGCTACCTGTAGCAAGAACAATGTTTTTTGTCTCTAGTGTTCTATCATTTACTATAACTTGATTTTGTGATTTTATGCTAGCTTCTCCTTCTATCAACTCTATTCCATGTTCTTTGAAAAGGAAACCAATTCCAGATGCAAGTTTTGAAACAGTTGACTTCATTTTTGATCTTAGAATAGAATAATCAATCTCAATGTTGCTGTTGATGCCAAATTTTTTGGCTGATTTTGCCTTTCTTACAATATCTCCCATTGAATGTAGGTATTTTGTTGGAATACAGCCCTTTTGGATACATGTACCTCCAAGACCATTTTTTTCAACAACACAAACCTTCACACCTTCCCTTGCTAGGCTTATTGCGCACACATAACCCGCAGGTCCAGCACCAATTATGATTGCATCATACATATGATTTGATGAACTTCAAGTAGCAATAAATTTTGCCAAGGTTATCTTCTAAATGTCCAGTTTTCACTTGAAAATTTTTCATTCATTAACTTCTGACATAATTCTAATTCTTCTTGGTTTAGTTTGAAAGGAACAAGTTCACATCCAAAAACATCTGTTGCACTGTTTTTTAGAGCATCAGAAACTTGGTCAAATGTTTTTGAAATACCTGCAACTCTATTTTTGACATCTGAAATTTCCTTATCGCTTATCTTTTCTATTGGTACATTTAGCAATGAAAACATTTTTTCTACATCTACCTCTAATAGAACTGTTCCATGTTGCAGTAAAGTGCTATTCTTTCTGGTTTGTGCATTTCCACAAACCTTCTTTCCATTAATAGTAACATCATTTAATGGAGAAAACTTAGCATCAAGTCCAAGTTTCTTTAATGCTTGTATAATTAATTCACTAATTTCTTTATATGATTCCATTATGCTTTGCGGAAAATTTTTTGTAACAAACGAATATGTCAATTCCATATCATGAAAAACTGCCCCACCTCCAGTGATTCTTCTGACCACATCTACATTTTTCTCATTACATTTTTTGTAATCAACTTCATCTATGCTTTGAAAATAACCAATAGAAATACAAGGCTTAGACCATCCATAAATTCTTAAAATAGGTTCTTTGTAGTTGTAAAGTAAAAACTCATCAACTGCCATGTTCCATGTTCCTGTGTTATTTCCTGTTTCTAAAATTCCAATGTTTTCAAATTTGATTTTTCTCACCTTTTGTACTAAGTATAACATCAACTAACGAATCTATTTCAAATCCAAAAAATTCTGAGTTTTTCAAAGTCATCTGAATTTTATTTTTTAATTCTTCTTTTTCTAATTTGGCTCCACAAAGTCCTTGTTCTAGTTGCTCCATTACTTCTTCTGGATGGACAAAAAAGTCTCCTGTTATTCTAATTGAATGAATCAATTGTGATTCTTGCTTGTAGGCAAGTTTGATTTTTACAATCTTGCCTAGTTTTGCTGTGGTTGTTGCAATAATTGTTTTATCATGGCTAGAATTCAATTTATGATTCCTTAGGCATCCATCGTAGATTCAGCTGGCGTGCTGCCTTTACCTCATCTAATCTTCCAGGTGTTGTATGAGGCGAATTTTTGACTAATTCTGGGTCTTCTTTTAGTTCTTTGATGATGGTTTTCAAGACCCTGGCAAACTCATCTAGTGTGTCTTTGCTTTCAGTTTCTGTGGGCTCTATCATCAAGGCCTCTTTCACAATCAATGGAAAGTAAATTGTAGGTGCATGAAAACCATAATCTATAATTCTTTTTGCAATGTTGATAGTACTTTTCTCACCAAAGTTTTTTGCAGATATGACAAATTCATGTGCACATCTTCTATCATATGGTACATCAAAGTCTTCTTTTAGTAAACAAAAAAGATAATTTGCATTTAAAACTGCTATCTGTGAAACTTTTTGAATGTCTGATCCCCATGATTTTAAGTATGATAACGCACGAACAAGTATTCCAAAGTTTCCATAAAACGAATGTATCTTACCTACACTCTTTTCTTTGTTAGAATCAAAAACGAATTGTTCATTTTCTTTTTTAATTCTTGGTACTGGTAAATAATCTTCAAGAAATGATCTAACTCCAAGTGCTCCTCCGCCAGGTCCACCACCACCGTGTGGTGTAGAAAATGTCTTGTGCAAGTTAAGATGCATCATATCAAATCCTTGATCTGCAGGTTTACTAATTCCCAAAAGTGCATTCATGTTTGCACCATCACAATACATCAGAGATCCATTTTCTTTTGCAAGATCTTTGATCTCAGATAAATTCTCTTCATATAATCCCAAAGTATTTGGATTTGTAATCATTACAACTGCCACATCTGGTCCTATTGCCTTTTTGAATTCATTAATGTCCATGTTTCCACGATCATCTGTTGGAATCGTAACTGTTTGGAATTTACACATAGCTGCAGTTGCAGGATTTGTTCCATGAGCAGAGTCAGGAATTATTATTTTGGTTCTGGTTTCATTTTTTTCTGCAAAATATTTTTTGGCAATCATTACTCCAAGTAATTCACATTGTGAACCTGCAGATGGCTGAAGAGAGAACGCATCCATTCCAGTGATTTCTTTTAGATTATCTTCCAGCTCCCAAATAACCTGCAATGCCCCTTGTGCGTGACTAGCAGGCATGTGTGGATGCAGATCTGAGAATCCTTGTAGTTTGGCAAGATCCTCATTGACTCTAGGATTATACTTCATGGTGCATGAGCCTAGAGGATAGAAATTGGTATCAATTCCATAATTTTTTCTTGATAACTCAGTGTAGTGTCTAATAATTTGAATCTCATTTACATCACATAATGGAAGATATCTTCTTTTTAGTTCTTCAGGCAAATCTACATCCTTTTCTTGAGAAGGTATATGCTTTGTATTTGATTGGATGTAGTTAAAAATTAATTTCATTTACTTACCGCCGAAATATACGAATCAATATCTTGAAGTGAATTTTTTTCAGTGCAACATACCAATAATTTATCATCTCCAACATCTATTCCACCAAAAATGTCACATTCCATCAAATCTGCAATTATTTTTTCAGATGGTTTTGGTGATTTTACTAGAAATTCATTGTAAAATGGATTTGTGTTGATGGAATCAAATCCATTTTTTCTCAACTTTTCATGCAAAAGATGTGCTCTATGATATGATGCTCTTGCTACATTTTGAAGTCCAGATTTTCCTAATAATGCCAAGTAAATTGTTGCAGTTAATGCCAGTAGTGTCTGATTTGTAGTGATGTTACTTGTGGCACGTTCCCTTCTGATGAACTGCTCTCTTGCTTGTAATGTCAAAACAAAACCTTCATTGCCTTGGTTATCCATAGTCATTCCTACGATTCTTCCTGGCAATTTTTTTGTCAAAAATTGTTTTACTGCAATAAATCCTAGATAGGGACCGCCAAAACTTTTTGGTATGCCAAACGCTTGACCTTCTCCTACAACAACATCTGCACCAAATTCTCCAGGAGTTTTGAGTATTGCCAAAGAGGTTGGATCTGAGATACAGTTTATGAACAGTGCATTGTTTTGGTGAGCCATATCAATCAAACCTTGAGGGTTTTTGATATTTCCATAAAAGTCAGGAGTCTGTGAAATCACACATGCAGTGTTTTTATCAATAGTGTTTGTAATGGTTAGTTCTGTTCCATCACAATATGTTTGAAGAACTTTCAGATATTCTGGATTAAGTCCATCATCCACAAAAACATCCTTTCGTTTGGTATGTGCACTGGATAACAATGCTGCTTCAGCCAAAGCTGATGCACCATCATAAAGAGATGCATTTGAGACATCCATGCCTGTAAGTAGGCATATGAATGACTGAAATTCGTATAAAACCTGCAGAACTCCTTGACTAGCTTCTGGTTGATATGGAGTGTATGATGTCAAAAATTCTCCTCTTGATACAAGATGATTAATCACCGATGGTATGTAATGATCATAAGACCCACCACCTACAAAGTATTTCATAGCCGAATTTTTTTCTGACAAAGACGTAATGTATGAAACTAATTCTATCTCACTTAATGGATTGTCTATCTTTAATTCAGAAAGTTTTGGTTTGAATTCTGAAACCAATTCATCTAATGTTGAACATCCAACAACTGAAAGCATTTTAGAAATATCTTCTTTTGTATGTGGAATAAAGTTCATTGATTACTCCTTATTCTGTCCTACTAGTTCATCATATTGTTCTTTAGAAAGCAAAGAATCTATTTGCTCAGGATTACTTGGTTTTATTTTCACAATCCATCCTTCTTCATAGGGTGACTGATTAATTAATTCTGGATGCTCTAATAGTTTTTCATTAATTTCAATAATTTCTCCATCTACTGGACAGTAGATATCAGATGATGCTTTGACAGAATCTATGATTACCATGACATCATTTTGTTTGAACGAACTTGAAACTTGAGGTAATTCAATTGATACTATGTCTCCAAGCTGATCTTGTGCAAATTCTGTTATTCCAACAATTATGATTTGATCGCTTTTTTCAATCCATTCATGTTCTTTAGTAAATTTTTTTTCTGCCACGGCAAACTTTGAAATAATCTCATTAAAAAAGTTGTTTTATCTTTTATAAAATCTAGTAGATGTTAATCTACTGTCATAGAATTTACTACCAATATCGAGCTTAATTTCTCTCTCCAAAGGATACTCTACCGGTACAAAACAATATCCAATTGGCTTTCCAAGTGTAGGGGAGAAACTACCTGATGTTACAATTCCGATCTCCTTTTCCTCATCGTAAATCTTGTTATCTTTTCTAGCAACTCTTTGTGCTTCGATAATTTCAAAACCTCTCATTTTTTTCTCTACTTTTTTCTGTTCAAGTGCAGCTTTTCCTATAAATTCAGTCTCAAATTTGACGGTCCATTTTAGTGGAGCCTCAAGTGGAGTAATTGTTTCATCAATGTCATTCCCATAAAGCATCAATCCTGCTTCAAGTCTTAGTGTGTCTCGTGCGCCCAAACCAATTGGCTTTATTCCATATTTTGTACCAGTCTCCAATAATTTTTCCCAAACTTGCACCTGTTTTGAATCAAAAAATAACTCAAATCCATCTTCACCCGTGTACCCAGTTCTTGAAATAATACAATCAACATCGTATAGTTTAGTTTCAAGCAAATGAAATGATTTGAGATTTTCTATTTGTTCAACACCTGCATCTTTTAACACATTTTCTGCTTTTGGACCTTGTAGTGCTAATAATGCATAATCATCTGTGACGTTTTGAATTTCACATGACTTTGCATTTTCTGTGATCCAATCAAGATCTTTTTTGATGTTTGATGAATTGACAATAACTACAAATTCATTTGAATTAATTTTATTAACTATCACGTCATCTACTATTCCACCATCTTCATTACACATTGGAGAATAGATAACCTGTTTGTCACCAATTTTTGAAATATCATTTGTTATCAAATGTTGTATTTGTGATTCTGCTTCTCCTTTGATTTTAAATCTACCCATGTGAGAAACATCAAACAACCCAACGCTTTCTCTAACATTTTTGTGCTCATCAATAATTCCAGAATATTGTAATGGCATCTCCCATCCATGAAAGTCAACCATCTTAGCATTCGATTCTAAATGATTTTTGAAAAATGGTGATCGCATGCAAAATAAAATGTTATTATTCGTTATATGTTCATTGAATCGATGAGCTTAATCCGGCCAAGCTGGTTAAAAATGAAAATTCCTTCAGGTGAAAATTATCTCAAAGTAAGAAAGACTTTACAAAAATACAATCTACATACTGTTTGTGAAGAGGCATCTTGTCCTAATATTTCTGAGTGCTGGGGTGTAGGTACTGCAACAATTATGATCATGGGTGATGTGTGTTCCCGTGGATGCAAATTTTGCAATGTTGAAACTGGGAAACCCTTCGAATTAGACTCTAAGGAACCACAACATGTAGCAGAAGCAATCAAAGACTGGAATCTGCGTTATGTGGTAATCACATCTGTTTGCAGAGATGATCTACCAGATGAAGGCTCCAAGCATTTTGCTAGGACTATACAATGCATAAAATCTGAATGCCCAAATACAGTAGTTGAGTCATTAATTCCTGATTTTAGTGGAAATGAAAAATTCATCGAAACAATAGTAAAAGCAAAACCCAATGTAATTGGTCATAATGTTGAAACTGTCAAAAGACTAAGCTTATCTATTAGAGACCTTCGAGCAAATTATAATCAATCACTGAAGGTTCTAAAATATGTAAAAGAATTAGATTCTAGCATTTTTACAAAATCATCTTTGATGTTGGGATTAGGCGAATCAGAAGAAGAAATTCTACAAACTGCCCAAGAACTCAGAGATGTTGATGTTGATATCATTACTCTTGGTCAGTACTTACAACCATCTTTATCGCATCTTTCAGTAAAGGAGTTTGTAACCCCCGAAAAATTTTACCAATTAAAACTTGATTTGAAAAAACTAGAGTTTCTTCATGTAGAATCTGGTCCATTTGTTAGAAGTTCATTTAGAGCATCAGATGTAATTGATCTCATTATGAAAAACACGGATAAGAGTAGCTAAATCAAATTCTTAATTAACAATTTTTTTGGTTCTAGATTTTAATTTATGCAGGTGTGTAATCTTTTGCTTGTCCAGCAACTGCTTTTGCTTGAGCATCTGCCTTTTGCAATATTTGCTCCTTTGTTTCATCAGTCATATAACCTAATTCTACAGATACGGAACGTGCAGATTGTGATGCAGTACTGAGTATTTGTGAAATATTTTCTGGGGTAACATATGCTGCTTCAATAGATAGTGATATTGCTTCTTGGTGAGCTTGTGCAAATCCTCCTCTGATTTTCTCAACATCAATTACCATCTCTTCTTCAGCATACTTGAGTCCATCTTCTAGTGCTGCATAAAGTGAAATTCCAGCCTCTACTGGCTTGATATCTAATTTTCCAAGAATTGCTGCTAATTTTTCATTGATCGCTTCGCCTTTTAATACAGGAGTACTATCCTTTGCAATCCAAATTGTTCCTTGGTCAATTTTAGTTGGAATGCCTGCTTCTTTGAATTCTGTAAGCATTGGTCCTGGTGCAATTCCTGTATTTTTTGCAGGTACTACAATGTCTATACTTGCAATATCTCCTCCTCTTGCAATCATCATGATTTTGTTTTTGGCTAGAAGAACATTTAGCTTGAATGGTGACATGTTGGTAAACATGAACATGCATTGTCCTGTAAGTTCTCCAATCATGTCCTTGATTCCTGGTACATCTAATTTCTCAAGTGCTTTTTTTGCAACTTTGTCTTTGATACTTACAAATTCAACGTCATCTTTGAGAATTTTTCTTAATGGCAATATTTGTGTAGACCGTACTTTGTTCATTTTGATTATAGCTAGAACTTTGTATTTTTTTGGTAACTCTTGTAATTGTTGATACATTTGGGTTTTTCTTTTAGGATAAGTTGTTCTATTTTCATGCATGTTTCTTCTTAACCTCTTGCACTTGTTTTACTGGTTTACCCATTGTAGTTTTTATTATTATTTTCTTGATGTTCTTTTCTCCGTTTGGTAATTTCTTTTCAATTGCACTAAGAACAGCATGTGCATTAATTGCCAAGTCTGCATCTTCCATAGTTTCATTTCCAATTTTACATGATATGGATAAGGATGCTCTTGTTCTTACTTTGATTGATGATCTAAATCTTTGTAAAAATGACTCTATTGGTGCATCAAATGGAACTGGTGTTGGCATTTTTCCCCTAGGACCTAAAAACTGACCCAAAGTTTTTCCTATAAGTGGCATAACTTTTGTGTCTGCCAAAAAGAAATCATATTTGTTAATAAATTTTCGAGATTCTCTTTTGTTAGTTGCAAATTTCTCTAATTCATCTGTTCCAATAACTGCATCAGCATTTGCCTGTTTTGCTTTCTGACTCATATCTCCTGTAGCCATAACACAAACAGTTGCTGGAGAACTTGTCTTTGGAAGTTGAACTATTTCGTTTAGGGCAAATCCTTTCTTGACATCTATATCTTTGAAATTAATAATTAACTCTACAGATTGTGTGAATTTTTTCTGTTTAGTTTCAGTCTTTGCTTTTTTAATCACTTCAGCAAATTGTGTCTCTGTAATCATTACGCACATTTTCGAGAAAGCCTACTTAAAATCGTTTAGAGGTTAAGATTTTTGATTATTGATTATTTAAAAAAATTACACTTTTTCTATAAAATAACTGTAATTTAAAAGGAAATTTATCTCAAAACCTACATATATTAAATCATAACCATAATTTTCTAACGCGATGCACAGATTTGATGAACTTGATATGAAATTGCTTTATGAATTAACCAAAGACGGATCTATTTCGGTTCCTATTTTGTCTAAAAAACTTGGGATCAACGCTTCTGTGCTTTATAGTAGAATCAAGAGATTACTAAAGAAAAAACTGATAAAAAAATTCACTGTAGAAATTGATGATTCTCTCTTAGGTATTGGTGTAAAAGCTACTGTTGGAATAAATCGAGATCCAAAGTTTAAGGATGCAATTCATAAAAAATTCATGGAAACATCAGAAGTTGTATCTATCTCAGAAATTACTGGTAGATTTGACATAATGATTCAAGTTTATGCAAAGAACCTTGAATCTCTTCATTCTGTGGTAATTGAAAAAATTGGAAAAATAGAAGGCATTCAAAATACTGAAACCTTTGTAGAATTACAAAAAACTGATAAAGATCCTGTTTATTTAATTCAATAATTATTGGAATTTTTCATCCCATTTGCCTTCGTTAATTTCGACAGTAATTTCTTTTGGGGTCTTTCCTTCTACTTTTACACCTAATGCTACACATGTACCAATGATGGTTTTTGCAACAAATTTTAATGAAGAAGCATAAGATTTCTCAAGTTTTGTATTTGCTACTTTTACAATTGAATCCATTGTGACATCTCCTGCCCATTCGGTACCTGATGCGCCTGATCCTTTTTGGATTCCAGCTTCTTTCATAATGAGTGCTGCAGCTGAAGGAATGCCGATTTCAATTTCATATTTTTTTGTATCGTTATTAACAACAACGGTTACTGGAACTTTCATCCCCTCAAAGTCTTTTGTTTTATCATTAATTGCTTTGATGACTTCCATAATGTTAACCCCTAATGGGCCTAATGCTGGACCTAATGGCGGACCTGCAGATGCTCCTCCTCCTGTTACAAGTGCTGATACTTTTTGATCTCCCATGTTTTATCTTCTCAATATGAAAAATTTAATCCTTACTAAGCCCCACTTGCTAGTTTCAGGTAGTTTGCGTCTACTGTTACTGGTAATTGATATGATGCATCCAACAAAACTACTGTTGCTTCCTCTTTTTCAACGTCAATTCTGGTAATTGTTGCTTTCATTCCTTTGAATGGACCTCCTGTGATCTCTATTACGTTATCTACTGCTAATTGTGAAACTGTTGATTTTTTGATAAGATATCCCTCAATATCTTTGAATTCTAATTCTCCTCTTAATTGACCACGAATGTGTCTTATTCCTTCAACTGCCATGTATGCATCACTTGGGTTGATTGCTTCAACTACAACATAGCCCTTTAGATTGTCAACTAGCAAAACTGATTGAATGTTAATTTTATTTGCATTTGCTTCTAATAATCTCATTACTACTTTTTCTTGTCCACCAGTGGTCCTAATTGCAAACAAATGTGATTTTATTTCCTCAGTTGTTTGAACTTCCTCAGTTGTTTGAACTTCCTCAGTTGTTTGAACTTCCTCAGTTGTTTGAACTTCCTCAGTTGATTTTATTTCTTCTGACAATATTAGTTCCTACCAAATGTAATTACCGAAAATACAAACTGAATAATAAATCCAATTGTACCAACTCCTCCTATTCCAAATAATACCAATCTGAGATGTTGCTGATACTCATCTCTATCTGGTTTTTTGGCCATTTTCATGGTATTGCCCATGTTTCTCAAAGTCTGCCTTGGGTTCATTGCTGGAAATTAATAAGGTGTCCTTATATCTCTTATCTCATGGAGCTACTAATTTCGTATCAAGATGACCCTGCAGGTTACAATATAGCAAAATTTCTTTCAAAAGAAATGACACAAGAAGATGATATTTTCCGTGGAAAATATTATGACTTGATAATAATTCCCACTCCTGCCATTTCTGCTGATTGGTTAGAAGAAAAATATGATTATGATGGATTTGTATTTCTATCCAAACATACTGCTGAATCCGGAGTGTTAGCTTTGACTTGTCATTGTACCGGTAATTTTTCTGAAGCAAAATTTGGTGGAAATGAAAGACAAGTCGCAATTCCTCACCCACATCTTCAAAAAGCATATCTACAAATTCTGAAGAAAAACCAGTCTCAATTTTCAGAATTTCAAATCACTATTGAGGCAACACACCATGGGCCTACTGCATTGACTAAACCATCTATTTTTATAGAAATAGGCACATCTGAAAAACAGTGGAATGATGTATCTTTATGTAATTCAGTAGCAACTTTGGTTCATCAAGTGATTACTCAACCAATCAAAGAAAATCCTGTAGCAATTTGTTTTGGAGGAACTCATTATCCTTCAAAATTCACTACTGAGTTACTTGAAGGAAAACATGCACTTGGAACTGTAATCCCAAAGCATGCATTAGACAATCTTGATGAAAAATTATTCTCTCATATTCTTACACAAAATAGTATGGCACAAACTGCCCTTTTGGATTGGGGTGGACTTGGCTCTAATAAACAGAAAGTACTTGGTTTCCTTAAATCAACAGAACTTGAGGTAATCAAACTTTGAATCTTGAACAAAAAATTTACAAAAAATTACTAGAGGTTCCAAAAGGTCAAATCACAACTTATGGTGAATTGGCAAAAGCAGTTGGTTTGAAAAATGGACAGAGGGCTATTGGAAAAATAATGAACAAAAATCCTTATCCTGTGATTGTTCCATGTCATAGGGTTGTAATGTCTACTGGAAAAATTGGTGGTTATGCATATGGAGAACATATCAAAACAAAATTGCTAAATGATGAAGGTATTAAAACTGAAAATGGCAAAATTAAGGATTTTGAAAAAAACGTCTTTAGATTCTAATCTTCTCTCTGATTTCATCCATCAAAGTTCTAAGGTGTGCTTTGTTTCTAACAGTATTTCCACCAACTTTTTTGTAGAGTATCCAAAATTCTGGATTGGTCAAATCTTTTCTGTCTTTTGCAATCTTTAACAATCGTCTTAATGCACGAACTTTAGCAACGTACACTTCTTTCTTACCTACTCGTGCACCCTTTCTACCTTTTTTGGCACCTTGAGTTGTACCTCTTTTGTTTTTCTGGGCTTTCTTTACATGTGCTCTACCTTTGGATGTACCTGTAAATGACTTGATCCTGATTGTATTTGCTGTAATGAGACTTCGAATATTTTCTCTTGTAATTGCATCTGCAACATCATCTAGATGATCAGTGTCAAATCTTATTCTATGAACCCCGACACCAGTAACTCTAGATGCCAGTCTTTTCTTAGCTTTAAGATTTACTACCACTTACATTCACTCTCGCATTAAAAATTTTGAATTTTCTTTCAACTGCTTTAACAACAATTTCTTTTCTCTTTTTGGTACCAACACTATGTCCAAATCTAACACCATCTTTTTTTGGATCTAATTTCTCTAAATCATTTAAATTGTGAACTAAATTATCTGTAAATCCTGAAGGGTGTAGTCCCCTTGCTTCTTTAGGTCCTCCATATCCAACTTTAACAAGACCTGGACGACCTCTACTTTTTTGTTTTCTTTGATGGTGATCAATACCTTTTGGTTTTCTCCAGTTAGTTTGTAGTCTGACATAACGCCAACTTTCTGGTCTTACAAAATCTGGATTATGTCCTTTTATTTCCTGTCTCTTTGCAAGCTTATCTTTGTTGATCGACATCAGAGTGACTCTTGAATTTTGAAATAAATACGTTCCTAGCCAAAAAAAAATTTCAGATAGGAAAGAGATAATAAGGAAATTCAAGGCGGATCGAAATATCTCATGAACAAATCTGAGATTGATCAAATAATTTTTGGAGGTGCAATCCTCTGACTCAAGTTGTAGGCAATGCTGTAACTGACAAATTCTCATCACAATTAGCAACATTTAGAATCAATCCTGCCAAAGTTCACAGAAATCTAGGCGTAGATGAAATGGTCAATCTCGCAGTCGAAAGAAATGAGGGTGTCGTAAATTCAACAGGCTCTCTTTCTGTCAATACTGGAAAATATACTGGTAGATCTCCTGATGATCGATTTATTGTATATGATGACAAAACTCATGATACAATTGATTGGGGAAAAATTAATCATCAATTTCCGAGTGATAAATTTGAGAAACTTCTTGAAAAAATGAAAAACTTTGTTGATAACAAAGAACTTTTTGTTTTCGATGGTTTTGTAGGTTCTGACCCTGAAAACCGCCTTCCAATTAGAGTAATTAATGATCGTGTTTGGCAAAATCTATTTGGAAGAACACTGTTTATTCGACCTACTAATGAGGAGTTAGAAAATCATGAACCTGAGTTTACCATATTATGTATTAATGATTTTGAAGCAGTTCCAGAAATAGATGGAACACGAACCGATGTATTCATCCTAGTTGATTTAACAAGAAAAATTGTTTTGATTGGAGGTACACAATATGCTGGAGAAATGAAAAAATCAATGTTTAGTATAATGAACTTCCTTTTGCCAGAACGTGGTGTTTTTCCAATGCATTGCTCTGCAAATATTGGAGAACAAGAAGATACTACATTATTTTTTGGATTGTCTGGTACCGGTAAAACCACTCTTTCTGCAGATCCTAATAGAAAACTAATTGGTGATGATGAGCATGGATGGTCTGATAATGGTACCTTTAACTTTGAAGGTGGATGTTATGCAAAATGTATCAATCTTAGTCAAGAAACAGAACCTGAAATATGGGATGCAATCAAACCAGGTGCAGTTTTAGAAAATGTAGTACTTAATGATAATGTACCAAATTACAAAGATAACAGTTTAACTGAAAATACACGTGTTGCATATCCTTTGGATTACATTCCAGGTGCAGTAATTCCTAGTGTTGGTGGACATCCTAAGGTGATTGTATTTTTGACTGCTGATGCATTAGGAGTTTTGCCTCCAGTTTCTAGATTAACAAAAGAAGGAGTTATGTACCATTTCATGTCAGGTTATACCAGTAAATTGACTGGAACTGAAAGAGGAATCAAAGAACCAAAATCTGTATTTTCTGAGTGTTTTGGGGCTCCATTCATGCCTAGACCGGCATCCGTTTATGCAAAACTACTTGGAGAGAAAATCAATCAACACAATACTGTAGTTTATCTTGTAAACACTGGTTGGTCTGGTGGCCCTTATGGAATTGGAAAAAGAATTAAGATCAAATATAGTCGTGCCATGATCACTGCTGCTATATCTGGTGCACTTGATAATGTAAAATATGATCATGATGATTTATTCAATCTAGATGTCCCAACTGAAGTAAATGATGTTCCTTCTGAAATTTTAGATCCAAAAAATACTTGGGTTGACGAAGATTCGTATGTTCTTTCTGCAAAAAATTTAGCTCAGATGTTTGTTGAAAACTTTAAGAAATTTGAAAATGTTTCATCAGATATAATTGATGCTGGCCCAAAACCTACTTCATAGGTTATCTTCTGTTAACTAGTCCAATAATTCCTATTATTATTACAATTCCTGCAATTATTACAATTGGCTTTTCTGGAATATCTATAATTTCTAATCTGTAAGAATTTTCTGGAAGTGAACTAATTTCAATTGTGTTAAATGCAGATGATGTATTTCCTTCAACTCTAATTTTAGCATCTACCCAATATTCTGAATTTTCATAGATATCTATTGACGCCTTTCTGTTTGGTGTCATAGTTGTAGTGTCTATTTTTCCATCTTTACTATTTGTGACTGAAATTTTTGCAAAACTCCATTCTTCTGGATGATAAATATCAAAGAAAAGTTTTTGAACTTGTTGATTTACAGAAATTGAGCCTAATGTATAATGTAATAAAAATGGAATTACATATCTAGTATTATCATGATTGATAATTATTTTTCCTTCATAATCTCCAAAATTTTCTTCAGTCATATTCATTTTAATTTGCAAATTATTACCCTCAAGTACATATGAAAATTTTATGAATTCTGACCCTTCAAATTTAACATCAAAATTATCAAATGTGCCCTCTATCAATTTTAATCCAAATTGTTTTTCAGCAATTCGATTATCTGATGATACATTTACTACAAAATTTGGTGGTACGATAATTAATTTTGCATTATAAGCATTTCCTATATCTAATCTTCCAGCACCTGCTTCGTGTAGTGAGAATTCTTGTCCATAGGCATCTGAAACAGGCTCAACTGTAGTTAGCAGTAGGGATTTTATTTCATGATGATGAAGTTCTGGGTTTTTTTGAAGTAATAATGCTACTGCTCCAGAAACATGTGGTGCTGCATAGCTTGTTCCACTAGTGAAATTGTACCCTCCATTGTTTTGTGTGGAATTGATGTATACACCAGGTGCTACAATATCTGGTTTTAAGTAAAATGATGATACTGGTCCTCTAGAACTAAAATGTGCTACAAAATCTGGATTGTAAAATAAATGCATATTTGCTTCATTACCATTTTTTATCGATTCTTTGATTTCAAGTCCTTCTTCTCTATCAATGGATACAACTGGGATTTGTGGTTTGTATCCTGGTTTCATAAATTCATGAATCAATTCACCCAAAAAAATTCCTGCTCTATTATTGTATATAATCAGAGCTTTTGCTCCTGCATTTGCAGCGTTACTTTCCTTAATAGAAAAATACAATAATTCTCCTTCTACATCACTTCCTCTTTCAACAATTAGTATTGCATCTTTCACATCAATCTCTTTCAAATTTTCAATTTTTCCAAATCCTCCAAAAATTATTTTTTCTATGATTGGTTCTTCTAGTTTTGTAGAACCTACCATTGGAATTACAGTATATGGTTTTTCATCTACTTCTAATGTTGCAACCAAACTTGAAGTGAGATTGTTATATGTTGCACCTACTGTAACAGATCCAAAATTTCCACCTGGGCTACCGATTGTTTTGAATCCAGGACCATCATTTCCAGCAGCAGTTACTACAAAAATTTCTTTCTCTAATGCGTTATTTACTGCACGTTCAATCTTTGCATTTGTTTTGTTTACTCCTAAACTAATATTGATAATATCTGCACCATCATCAATTGCTCTTTCAATAGCTCTACTGATTAATTCTGATGATACTCCTTCTCCATCTTCTGAAACTTTGTAAGCAAGAATTTTTGCTTTAGGCGCTATTCCAAATACTTGGCCATCAGCTGCAATTACTCCTGCAACCTGAGTACCGTGCCCATTTGTATCCAAAGGTGGTTGGTCTTCTTGTATGAAATTGTATCCTCCTATTACTTTTCCATCAGGACCCCATCCAAATAGGTCTGGATGATTAAAGTCTACACCCGTATCAATTACTGCTACTTTAATTCCTGTTCCATCAATTCCATCAATTCTTGGAATTTCTGTTCCAACATATGGGACACTTCTATTCAAGTATGTTTGAATTTCATTTTCAGATTGTAGAGATTGAGACAAAATAAAACCCACTAAAAATACTATCATCATAGAAAAAACTAAGAATTTCACAAATTTTCTAACTATTTTTACAAGTAAAAATGAATTGCTTACTAAACCAATAAATTGAATAAATTTTTAAAAGAACTCATGGAAAAATACACACTTCCTGAAATGCCATATGCTTATGATGCATTAGAACCTCATATTGATGGAAAAACAATGGAGATTCATCATACAAAACATCATCAAGCATACACTGACAAATTAAATGCGGCTCTTGAAACATGTCCAGCTGAGATTCAAGAAAAAGATATCCTTGACATTTTGTCTGATATTAATTCAGTTCCAGAAGACAAAAGAGGTGCAATTAATTTCAATGGTGGTGGTTATGATAACCATAGGTTATTTTGGAATAACATGAAAGCAAATGGAGGCGGAGAACCTGGAGGATCTATTGCTGATGCAATTAACGATTCTTTTGGAAGCTTCTCTGACTTTAAAGAGAAATTTTCATCCACTACAGCAGTAATTCAAGGCAGTGGTTGGGGATGGTTAGTATACAATCCTTCTTCAAGTAAGGTTGAGTACAAATCAATGCCAAACCAGACTAGTCCAAGAACTGAAGGATTAGTGCCATTGTTAGGCTGTGATGTTTGGGAACATGCATACTATCTCAACTATCAAAACAAAAGACCAGTATACATCGAAGCATGGTGGAATGTAGTTAACTGGGATGAAGTCGAAGATAGATTCTCAAAAGCAAAATAAAGTTCTTATCTTTATTTTTTTTATTTCAATATCCTTAATTCTATCTGTGAATGAATTTATAACCATCTGAGAATGGTTTGTTGTAAATGAGTGAAGAACAGGCACAGCAGTTAATGCAGCAAATGCAAATGCTTGAAACATATTTTTCTGATTTATCTCAAAGAGAAGGAACATTTCTGAGTGTTTTAAGAGAGGCAACTGCTGCAATTGAATCCATAAAATCTCTTAGTCAAAAACCTGAATCAGAAACTCTTGTTCCAATTGGAATTGGAACATATATTCCTACAAAAATTTCATCCACTAGCAAAATTGTTTTGAGTATCGGTGCAGGAGTTGCCGTGGAAAAAGATTTTCCTTCAGCTATAAACTATCTTGAAGCACATATTAAAGAAATTGAGGTTGCTTTACAAGATAACGCTGCAAAAAAACAAGATGCAGCAGCACGATTAGAACAAGGAAGAGAACAAATTAATCAATTAATGCAATCTGTATCACAACCAAAATCAGGATAAAACTATGTTTGATAAACTTCGTGATGCATTTTCGAATGCAGCGAAAAGTCTTGGTGAAAAGGAACTTAAAGAAAAAGATATTGAAGATATTCTTTTTGAATTAGAAATCTCTCTTTTAGAATCTGATGTAGCAAGTGAAGTAATTGATGAAATCAAATCTGATTTAAAAGAAAAACTAATTGGTTCAAAAATTGGCAAACATCAAATTGAAAAATTTGTTAAAGATAGTTTAATTTCAAACATCTCTGCATTATTTGATGCTGCAGAGAAAATTGATCTATTTGAAAAAATTAATGAAAAAAAGAAACAAGAACAACCTTTTTTGATTTTATTTGTTGGAATTAATGGTACTGGAAAAACCACTTCTTTAGCTAAAATTGCATATATGCTGAAACAAGCAAAATATTCTATTGCTGTTGCAGCAGCAGATACTTTTAGAGCTGGTGCAATTGAACAATTACGAGAACATACTAACCGTCTTAATCTAAAACTTGTTGCACAGAATTATAATTCGGATCCTGCAGCCGTTGCTAGAGATGCAGTATTGTATGCTAAATCTCACAAAACAGATTGCGTGTTAATTGATACTGCAGGAAGAATGCAAACAAGCAAAAACTTGATGGAACAAATTGAGAAAATTAACAAAGTTGTAAATCCTGATATGACAATTTTTGTAGGTGATTCTTTAGCTGGAAATGATACTGTTAACCAAGCACGAGAATTCTTTGCACGTGTAAAATTCAATGCTTCTATTTTGACAAAAAGTGATGCAGATGCAAAAGGTGGTGCTGCTTTATCAATTGTAAAAGTCACTTCTACCCCAGTTCTTTATGTTGGAACTGGACAAGAATATTCTGATCTAAAACCATTTGATAAAGAAACTTTTCTAGAAACAGTTTTTGGTTCATTAGGTGATGTTGATATAAAGAAAATAGATGAACCTGAACCAACACCAGAATCCTCTTCTAATGATCCGTTTGAAGGGATTAGTGATAATGACATTGCAACTTATTCAGATCTATTTGATGTCCCTCCACCTGAAAATGATAACGAAGCTAACAAACTAGCAAATAAGATTCGTGAGTGGATTAAACGTGGTAGACTTGAATCTAGTGAATAAAAAGTTGAAGAAGAAAAACCTAAAAAGAAACGAGGTATGTCTGGATTTGGGAAATGAAACTCAAAACAAAAGATTTACTCACTTTAGCGGAATTAACCCCAAAGGAATTTGTGGAATTAATTGATTATTCAATTAAACTAAAAAAAGAACTCAAAAAAGGTGGAAACAAACCTATTTTGAAAAATAAAACATTGACAATGATTTTTCAAAAACCATCTACTAGGACACGTGTAAGTTTTGAAATTGGAATGTATCAATTGGGTGGTTATGCAATTAATTTATCATCAAATGATATGCAATTATCCCGTGGTGAATCTATTGAGGATACTGCAAAAACTCTCTCACGATATACTGATTGTATAATGGCGCGTGTCTATGAACATAAATTATTAGATAAACTGTCTGAGCATGCAACTGTACCTGTAATAAATGGACTATCTGATTCTTTTCATCCTTGTCAAACTTTGGCAGATTTTATGACTATTAAAGAGAAGAAGAAAAAACTCAAAGGATTAAAGATTGCTTGGATAGGGGATGGAAATAATGTTTGTAATTCTATGATTTATGGTGCTGCATTATCTGGAATTGACATGTCGATTGCAACTCCTAAAGGGTTTGAACCTGACAAAACTGTTGTTACAGAATCAAAGAAATCAACTAACATTGAATTAACTACAGATCCATTCATTGCCACTAAAAATGCTGATGTAGTTGTTACTGATACCTTTTCATCTATTCATAATAGCAATCCAAAAAGAATCAAAAAATTTCTTCCCAAGTATCAAGTTAATTCCAAGTTAATGAAAACTGCAAAGAAAAATGCGATCTTTATGCATTGTCTTCCTGCTAAAAGAGAACAAGAAGTAACATCATCCGTAATTGATGGTTCTCAATCAGTTGTTTGGGATGAGGCCAAAAATCGCCTTCATACTCAAAAGGCATTACTTGCTACTCTTATTCACGCTTAACGTATATAAGAGAAGATTCAAACTCGGTTTTTATAGATGGCCTATTCAAAAATATTGAGAAGACTAAGAGAAGAAAAGACCAATTATAAAAAACGTGGAACCATGTTGATGGGTAAACGTGATTTTGTCACTGTAAATATTTCTAATGAAAATACTCAAGTCCAAATTCTCACGCCTGGTATGACTGGTGATAAGGTTGTTGCATCTGCACATTCTAGATATTTAATTGAAAAAGGATGGAAAGGATCTAGAAAGAGTGTACCGGCAGCATATCTTACAGGATATTTGGCAGGCAAGAAAGCACTTGGTAAAGGTGCAAGTGATGCTATTCTTTATACCGGAACTAAAAGATACACGCAAAGAATGGCAGCAGCTCTGAAAGGAGTTATTGATGCTGGTCTTAAAGTCCCAGCTGACCAAGAAACATTTCCGCCTGATGATAGAATAAATGGAGATCATCTTACTGTTAAAAATGATATTTCAAAAATGAAATCAACTATTGATAGTGAGGCTAAATAGAAATGAGTCAAGCAACACAATCCAAAGGCACACAAGGACAATCAAGAGGCGGTCCACGAGGACGTGTACCTGTATATGGACGAGGTCCACCAGGAGGAAATAACGATCGTCCAAGACGACCAAGAAGAGAACCAGAAGAAGAGGTTTGGGTTCCAAAAACCATATTGGGACAGAAAGTTGCATCAGGAGAAATTACTTCACTTGAAGAAATAATTGAATTAGGATTAAGAATTCAAGAAGCAGGAATTATCAAGAAACTACTTCCAGATTTGAAAAGTGAAGTTGTTGATGTAGGAATTATTCAAAAAATGACTTCAAATGGTCAATCTACACGATTCAAAGCAATTGTTGCAGCTGGAAATCAAAATGGTTACTTGGGAATTGGTAGGGGAAAATCAAAACAGATGCGAATCGCTATTGAGAAAGCAACAAGTCAAGCTTTTCTTAATGTCAATCCAATCAAATTAGGATGTGGTAGTTGGGAATGCAGATGTGATCAAAAACATTCTATCCCATTCAAGGTTAAAGGAAAGGGTGGAAGTGTCACAATAGAAATTATTCCAGCACCTCGTGGATTAGGTCTAGTTGCTGGCGGTAAAATTAAACGATTATTGGAATTAGCAGGTCTTAAAGATGCATGGACTACTGCAAAAGGCTCCACTCCTACAATGAGTTCAACTTCAAAAGCTGTATTGGATTGTCTTAGACAGACATTTAGTCAGGGTTGATAAAAATGGTAAAAGCATATCTTGTTGTTAGAATTAAAGGTCAAGCTGATTGCCCATATTGGGCAACAACCACTATGACTCTGTTAAAATTAGACAAAAAATATCGTGCAACAATCTTACCTGCTAAAGATAATACTTTGGGAATGTTAAGAAAAGTACAGCACTATGTATCTTGGATTGAACTCGATGCTTCTCTGGCAAAAGAATTGATTGAGAAGAAAGCAAGAAAAGGTGGTTATCAAAAAGTTACTGCTGATGATCTAAAAGAACTTGGTTTTGCAAGTACCGAAGAATTGGGAACCGCTTTGGCTGACGGCAAAGCTACTTTATCAAAATTAAAACCTCTAAAACCTTGGTTTGCTTTAGCGCCTCCAATACATGGATTCAAAAGAAGTACCAAGAAATTGTATGGGCAAAAAGGCATGCTTGGACAAAATAAAGAACTTGGCACTATAGTTAGGAGAATGATTTAACATGGCAACTAGATTACGAAAGACTAGACGACTTAGAGGAGGAGGACATATGGGCTGGGGACAAGTAGGTCAACATCGTGCAAGTGGCCATAAGGGTGGTCTTGGAGTTACCGGTATGATGAAACACCACTACAGTTCTATGCTAAAATTTGACCCAGATCATTATGGCCATGATTCAACTAAACCACCTCACCCAAATGTTACAAAGAAATGGGCTAGCGTCCGAGATCTTGATGACTTGTTCGTCAAGTTCGGTAAAGAAGAAGAAGGAAAGAAAATCGTAGACCTTGAAAATGCAGGATACAAAAAACTCCTTGGCGGCGGAAAACTAACTAACGCTTATTCCGTTAAAGTAAAACAATTTACAGCATCTGCAGAAGAGAAATTAAAAGCCGTTGGGGGAGAGGTGCTATCTAGTGTTGAAGCCTCAGCTGGTGTAGAAAAAGATGAGGTGTTATCTGATAATGGCTGAAGGTAGTATTACTGCAATTATCAGAAAAGTCGTTTTTAAAGTAGAACCATACCTTCCTCAAGTACCAAAACCAAAAAAGAAGATTACTCTTCAAAAACGATTGTTATGGTGCGGCGTTATATTATTAATTTACATGGTAATGGGCCAAACACCATTATTTGGCGCCACAGCACCACAGTTTGATTTTCTAGCATTTGCTAGAGTTATTTTTGCATCACAACAAGGTACCCTAGTTGAATTAGGAATAGGACCGATAGTTACTGCTGGACTCTTGATGCAATTATTGAGAGGTTCTGACATTCTCAAATTTGATTTCAAAAAACCAGAAGAAAGAGGAATATTTCAAACAGCTACTAAATTAGTCACATACATTGTCATTGTAGCTGAATCTATTGTATATGCTGTAGCAGTTTATGGTCCTGGAATGTCTGAGCCATATGTTTTGTATATATTGATTGGCCAACTGATGGGGGCATCGATAATTATCATGTTCTTAGATGAAACAATTCAAAAGGGTTGGGGTCTTGGTAGTGGAATCAGTTTATTCATTATGGCAGGTGTTGCTCAACAAATTCTTTGGAGTATGTTTAGCCCATTACCTGCAGGTGATGGAGGGATGATTGGTATCATCCCGTACATAGGCCAATCTATCATGAATGATGATATTTCAAATATTTTATTTCGTGCCAACCAACTGCCGAGTATCTTTGGGCTGTGTCTCACTGCCGGAATATTGTTAATACTTGTATTTACACAGGGAATGAAAATCGAAATTCCAATTGTCTCTACAAAATATAGGGGCTTCTCTGCTGTCTATCCCATTAAATTGATGTATGTATCTAACATTCCTGTAATCTTAGCATCTGCTCTAACTGCAAATGCTGTTTTCATCTTCCAAATGTTATGGTCAAACATGAACCCGCGGAATAATAATTTCTTTATGAATTTTATAGCGCAGTTTGATCCAACTAGTCCTAATACCCCCATAGGTGGTATCATTTACTACATCACACCTCCACGAGGTTTAGATGTTGCAATTTTAGATCCTATGCGTGCAGTAGGTTATGTCATATTCATGATTGGAATTGTTGTTGTATTTGGTAAGTTATGGGTAGAACTTGGCGGTTTATCGCCAAAGAGTGCAGCTCAGAATTTACTTGATGCAGATGTTCAAATTCCTGGATTTAGAAGATCAAACAAACCAGTTGAAGCATTACTGAACAAGTACATTCCATCAGTTACCATCGTTGGCTCTATGATTTTGGGTCTATTAGCAGGTGTATCTGATGTTCTTGGTGTATTTGGTTCTGGAATCGGAATTTTACTTATGGTAGATATTCTCATCAACTATTATACACAGTTAGTGAGAGAACAAGTAGAAGTCGTTATGCCGCGGTTGGGTGCTTTGCTTGGAAGAAAATAAGAAAATTATAATGACTGGGATACCAGGTGTTGGAAAAACAACTCTGTTATCCAAAATTGTTGAAATCATAAAAAGTCATGGTAAAAGTGTCAATGTAGTGAGTTTTGGAACTATGATGTTTGAAATCGCCAAGGAAAATGGTTTGAAAGATAGAGATGAGCTCAGAAAATTATCCGTAACAGAGCAACAAAACCTCCAAAAAATTGTTGCAGAAAAAATTGCTGCACTAAATGATCAAATTGTGATAATTGACACTCACGCATTTATTAATTCTCCAGAAGGATACTATCCAGGATTACCTGAACATGTTTTAAAAATTATCAAGCCAACAAACTTTGTTTCTGTTTCTGCAAAATCTGAAGAAATCTACAATAGACGAATGAAAGATGATACCCGAAATAGAGATAAAATTACTCTAATTAACATTAAAAAAGAATTAGAATATCAATCAGGTATGATTTCTGCATGTGTGGTGATTACTGGTTCCCCAGTAAGACATATTCTTAATAATGAGGGAAAGGTTGATGAAGCAGTAGATAAAGTAATTAGTTCAATAGGGCTGTAAAAAATGGATTTTAATTTTATACTACTTTTCCTTCATGATTCTCTTACAGAAGGCAGACATGCTCTAGGAAGCGATGATCCAATAATTCAAGGACTGATTCTTTCAATGTTTTGTGTAACTGGATTTGGTATTATTCTCAACTTGTTTAATGCTGGAGTTAGAAAAAAGATGGTTGATCAAGTAAAGCTAAAACGCATTATGAAAGAGACTCGTGCATGGCAAAAAGAAAGAATGAGGGCCATGAGATCTAAAGATCTAGAAAAAACAGCTGAACTAAACAAAAAATCATCATACATGAACAAAATGTCAATGGAAATGATGCAGATGAATATGAGACCTATGATGATTACCTTTGTGCCCTTGATCTTGATATTTTATCTTGTACTGCCACAATTGTTCTCATACACTGTAGCCATATCCCCAATTCCACTAAATGTAATTCCAGGAGATTTCTTCACATTAACATGCACTACCATACAAGCAGCAGATCCAGATCATATTTGTTTTGGCAAAGAAAATTCAATATATCTTTGGGCATGGTATTTTCTTTCCTCTATTGCTTTTAGTGGCATGATTATGAAACTAACAAAAACAACAATGGGCACTTGACAAAATCCATTGTTATTTCTGGTCCCCCTGCAGTAGGAAAAACAACTGTTGCTAAAGGATTAGCAGAAGAATTTCAATTACAATATCTTAGCGGTGGCGATGGCCTAAAAGAAATGGCAAAAGAGCAAGGTTTTGATTCTGATGGTGATGATTGGTGGGATACTGATGACGGAATGAAGTTTCTCAACCAACGTGAACAAAATTCTGAATTTGACAAAAAATTGGATGATAAATTAATTGCACTCTTCAATCAGGGTGGAATGGTAATTACCAGTTATACATTACCTTGGCTAATCAAAGATGGCATCAAAATTTGGCTAGAGGGTTCTCATACAAGTAGTACTGAAAGAATGCAATCAAGAGATAACATGAGTTCTGAAGATGCTTATGAAATTACAAAAGAACGATTTGACAAGAATAAAGCATTGTACAAAAAATTATACAACTTTGATTTTGGTGATGATACGTCTGTATTTGATTTAATAATTAATACAGATAATCTTACAGCCCAACAAGTAATAGATGTTACAAAAGAAACTGTGAGAAAATTACTATGACCCTCAAACAACTTGAAAATCTTATTGAAATTGATCAGGATATCACAGATGATGCTTATGGGACATATTATGATAAAAGAACAATTGAGCAATTACTAAATTATGGGCTCATTATATTGGACAAACCACCTGGTCCTACAAGTCATGAAACTGTAGCTTGGACCAAACGCATTTTGAAACTTCCAAAGATTGGTCACAGTGGAACCCTTGATCCTCAAGTTTCAGGAGTTTTACCATTGGGGCTTGGGGAAGCTACAAAAGCATTAGGAGTTTTACTTTATGGTCCAAAAGAATATCATGCATTAGGACGAGTTCATTCTCTACCCTCTAAAGAAAAACTTGAAGAAATAATTGATTTGTTTCGAGGAGAAATTTATCAAAAACCCCCTCAACGTTCAGCCGTTGTAAGACAAACAAGAACAAGAACTATCCATGAATTTGAAGTGTTAGAACAAAAAGAACGATTACTCTTAACTAGAATTTTATGTGAATCTGGAACCTATATCCGAAAATTGTACTATGATTTAGGAGAACTTCTTGGGCCTGGTGCTACAATGATTGAGCTTAGACGAACCAGAGTAGATCAATTTTATGAAACTGATGGTTTAGTAACTCTTCATGAACTTGCAGATGCATTTGCAGTTTGGGAGGAGAAAAAAGATGACACTAAATTAATGAAAATGATCAAGCCTGTTGAATATGCATTTAGTGAGTTAAAGTCAGTAGTAATTCGTGATTCTGCCGTAGATGCTATGTGTCATGGTGCACAACTTGCAATACCTGGTATTTTGGAAATTTCTCCAAATCTAAAAAAAGGCGATATTGTTGGAATTTATACACAAAAAGGAGAGGCTGTTGCTTTAGCAGAGTCATCTATGTCTGAAGAAGAAATCCGTGATGCTACTAAAGGGTATGCATTTGAAACAAGAAGAATCATTATGGCTCCAAACACTTATCCAAAAAAATGGAGAACAAAACCAACCCCTCCAAAGGATTAAAAAATCAAAAATTATTTTAAAATAATTGTTAGCAAAAAGCCTTGTACTCTTTATTGGTGTTGGTTTGATTTCTGGACTTGCATTTGGTGTTTATTTGCTTGATGTAAAAAATACAAGTCAACTAATTTTTGTTGAAGGACCATCAATTTCTGTAGTAACAGAAAAAATTGATTTTAAAATAGGTGAAGAGATAAAAATTCGAATTGTAAATTCTGGATCTATTCCAATGATCTTCTCTGATACATCATATGGTCTTAGAATTACTACCTTGGCTGGAGGATTACTGTATTCGCCAGTTTCTGCACAAATGATCTCTAATCTAGAACCTAGTGATGAGATAGAATTTTCATGGGATCAAATAAAAAATGATGGCGATGCAGTCTTGGCGGGTATTTACAAAATATCTGCAAAGGCAATAGACAAACAAGGAAATAAAGTAGAAACATCAACTACTGTTACAATTTGGAAATAGTTTTTCAATTCACAAATAACACAATATATAATCAAATCCTACCGAATAATTTTGTCGTAAGACTTGTGCCGGGGTCGCCTAGCCTGGTAGGGCGCGCGCCTGGAAATAATTAACCATAAAGCGCGTTCTCGCAAGGGAACAGGAGTTCAAATCTCCCTCCCGGCGCCATAATTTTCTATTGATTTTTTAAGTATGAAAAATGAGTTTTAAAACAAGAACTCTTGTGACTTTTCCAAATGTGGTGATTTAGAACCTCATTTTGTAGACTGGAATTAATTATAGGGCTTTCATGTGTTTGTACAGGGCATAAATTATAATCATAAAACATGCTGTCCAACCTGAATTAATTGGGTAATTGTGAGTAAATTCTTCAATTGTTTCTAAATAAAAGAAGACAGAATCTGATATGGTCCACAACAATATCCCTGCTGCTAATAGTAACCATGTTTCTTTGAGAACTGAATGACGAAAAACACTTGCACCTACAACTGCAAAAGCTAGTGTTGCTGATGTTCCAACAATAAATAAGTTGCTATAGACTAGGTCAAACAAGAGCTCGTCATATTCTCCCCACTCCATATATGCAATCATTGAAAAGCTGCTAACTGCAATAATTGGAATCACAACAATGGTTGCTTTCATTGTTTTGTTCCATTGTGGTCTAAAGTATTTTGTGTTAAGACCAAGATGTAAGATTGCAAAAATATAGCTTACCAAAAAACCTATGTCAAAAGGAGATGGATATGGATCCCACCCTAATACAAATTGTTGATAATAATATCCTACATCTCCTATAAACCAAGCAAAAAATCCTAATCCTAAAAATAAATATGCTTTTCCAAGCATTTCTGAACCGCGATATCTTTTGGCAACAAAAATAGAAGCTATTCCACAACCTGCCATTCCTGCCATAAAGAATCCATCTTTGATGTCAAAGTATGAGCCATCAAAAAAATACAAACCATAGATGAGATCTATCATGGTTAGTCCAATAATTAGAGCGATGATTTTGATGTTGATTTTATTGGACTTTTTTTCAACATGCTTTGCACTTGGAATTTTCTCATTCATTCCTGTATGTAATCAAAAAACTGGAAATAATATAACAATTGCGTTAAAATTGGTATGATTCTATTTTACGAGATTGAGAATTCATCATACCAAAAATTTTATTTTAGAAGTTTGGATTCTTGGAATTTTGTGCTGTTATCCCAGCACCATGTAAAATAGTCATAACACCATTCACAAAATTTTGAATCATAACTATAAAACATCTCATGTAGATCTGTTATTCCCTCAAGATTTGGAAAAAATACTGCTGATTCTTTGTCTGTGACTAATACTATCACTGTAACATTTTTTTTAATCCTTCTTTCTAAATTTCCATTTTTTACATATTTTTGAAAATCCTTTTCTTCAAAAATCTTTTCTCTCTCTTCTGGAATTATTACCTTGTCTGAAAAAACAGAGTGAATATGCAGATCACTTTTCAATTGTTTGGAAATAACTTCTACAATATCACTTGAATATGGAATTTCAGACAAAATATTGTAAATGAATTTTTCAGCATTTTCATGTATTTGTCTCCATTTTTCTAATGTTTTGACATAGCCTTTTACTTGTTTTTTATTTTCTAGTGAACCTATTCTCTGAATAAACCTCTCATCAAGATTTCCCAAAGTGTGATTAGTAAAGAATTGTTTGTTTTCTGCAAAAAATGATAGTGAAGGAATTTGTACTAAAATTGCATTTCCATATACTGTTAATCCATAATTTCCATCAACATCCTTCTCAATTAATCCTGCTTTCGTTAATCTAGTAACATTTCTATGAATTTCTGGTTTTGTTGCATCAATATATTTGCTAATTTTGAAATATTGAGCTTATTTTTTGCTATATTTCTTATAATGTTCAATCTCTGCTCACTAGATAATTCTAAAAAACTATTTGCTATGTTATCTGATTCATAACCCATAGGATTTGTATCAAAAATATAGTCTAAAACGTTACTATTGGACATTTATGATTCTAGTTGTTCATTTTTGTATTCTAAACCCATCCATAAATTTAGAATATCATAATTTCTCTACAATCTTTGTGGGATTATTGAAACTGTGAAAATGGCATGGTAAACTGTGCATACTTTCTTCTTTTTACAGATTTCATTTTTTGAACACAACATTAAAAATTACCAATAATTATAGCATTATGAATTATTTTGAATAATACAGTCCCTGAGGATTTAATCCATGCTGCATTCTTCTTGTTGATATTGTTGGCTTATCTAACCCAATTCTTTCAACAGAGACTCAAAGAACAAAAATCAAACAACTATATTCAATGATTTATGATTGCAAAACTTTTCTGGCAACTCCTAAAAGTGATCTTTTCATTTTGCCAACAGGGGATGGTATGTTAATTGGGTTTCAAGGAGGTTTAGAGCAGCCAATTTCTCTTGCAATAGAACTACATGCACGACTCCAAAAATATAATCAACTAGTACTAGATACAGAAAAAATTGCTACAAGGATAGGATGTAATGTAGGTCATATTTTTGTTGTCAAAGATCTTTTTGATAACATAAATTTGTGGGGTCCAGGAGCTATTCTTGCAAGACGTGTTATGGACTTGGGAAACGAAAATCAGATTCTATTTCCTTCAACCATGATAACTGATCTTTTTGAAGTATCTAACAAATACGAAAATATCATTCACCCAATTCACAATTTTACAATAAAACATGACGGTGAACTTCTTGTTTATTCTGTCTATGGCAAAGATTTTGGGAACAAAGTATCACCTACAAATTCCAGACAAACTAACATCATAACTACCCAAAATCCCAATTCTTCATATAAAAAAATTATTTTTAATATCCATATAAAAGATTTTGAGAAACCAAATTTGATCGCATATGAACGAATTTATGATTTTGCAAATAGTTCTAGAGAGCCTGTCTATACTATGGATGTAGAAATAATGACTCATACAAAAACTGATGTCCAGGATCTAAGCATAATGGTATTTGATGAGAACAACAAAGAATTAGAAATAACAAAAATCTTATCTACAGAATTTTCCAAAAAAATAACCATAAAATTAAATCGACCTGTCTTTCGAGGTAGCGACCAAAGATTAGTCAAAGTTACCTATGTAAAAAACGAGCAAAGTAATTTCTTTCAACATCAATTTTTGACAAAAACTGATAATTTTGAACTAAATTTCATAACTCGACATAATTTTCCAAATAAGCAACCTAACTTCTTCTTTATTGATAAAAATAACAACAAAACACTTGTTAGAGAATCAAAAAAAATCTCTAAAGGTATGTCTTATGTAACTACATGGAAAATAAATGATAAAATCTATCTTAATGATATAATTCGTTTGGAATATTGAAATTAAATAATTTTTACAATCCCAGTAGATGGGAAAGTAACTCAAATTAGATCAGAAACTATCAATTATTCAATCAAATTATTCCGATAGAAAAAGCTTGATGATAGTGTATCATTTTATCAAATGTGAATCACAACTCATTTGATACC
>JACERO010000062.1 GCA_013911135.1 Candidatus Nitrosopumilus sp.
TACAAACCAATCATATCAATTGAAACTCTCAAATATTTCTTTGTGAAAATGATTGTGTATTATTTTAGAAATAACAAAAATAATTATTTCCTAGAATGTGTAATTTGATGTACTTTCCCATCTACTGAATATTGTTCCATCAAGTGCTATTAGTGCAAGGCGATAACCCCATACTTCAACTCTGACTCTAGTTTCATTATTATTAATTAATTCTGCAATAATTCTTAATTTTTCCCTAAACCCCGTCATTATTGCCATTTGGACTAGTTGTGATATTATCTTTGTACCACTTATCTCCTGCTCCCGTTGTCACAATATCTGTTGTTACAATAGGGTTTACTGACACTGTTATACTTACAATTGCATTCTGAACCAAATCTGCAAGGCATTAACATTTCTAAGATCAAAAACATTTGCGTTTGGAGCTGGCCTTAGTGCTGAATATCTTGTAAATTCAATTCCTCCTTGGTCTATACCTAGCATTAATCTACTTGAAACATCCTCATTTGCATCTTTACGAATTCGTACACTAGCTAATGAATTGTCATTTGATATGATTCTTAGAACTTGTATATTTCCACTAGGCAAACTACAGGTAACTTTTGGTGTACCTGGAGGAATAACTGCATCAATGGCAGCATTAATTTTGGTTGCAATTTCATTTGCTATGTTATCAAGTGTGCCTTGAAGATCTGCTGGATCGTCAGCAGTTAGTATAGCATCTACGCCATCGTTTTCTTTAAGATTGACTTGTACATATGGTCCATCATTTACACTAATTTCGAATCGTCTATGTTCATTATCTATAATTCCATTAAGTTCATCAATAAGATTTTGACTACTGGTTATATTTAGTGGTCTTCTGCTTTCACTATATCCACTGTTTGGGGCAGATGTATCAGGAACCAATGTTGATTCTAGTGCCAATTCTATATACTCTGAACTCTGTGTTATTACATCCGGAGCATAATTAGTTGAAGTTGAATTTATAGATAAATTGGTAAATTCTTCCACTACTGTTTCATTAGTGCCATCTGTCAAACTTATGATCATATTAAAAGTGTCTTCTGGATTTTTTGTATTATAATTAATCCCAATTCGTATTAAATTTCCAACTGATCCTGGATATTTTGCTGTTGCAACTAGAACCTGAATACCATTTAGATTTGAAATAACAAGATCTGCATTTTCTGCACCATGTGCAATTCTGACCACATAGCAATCACTTCCTCCATTATCAAAAAATTGCCTTACATATGCAGCAAGATCGCTTCCTTCAGGAGATCCTACAAATTCTCTTTCAAAGTCTCCCCAACTTTGACATCTAGTTGGTTTATTCACAAGACCACTACTTGTACGACCAAAAAAAGCAGCAATTGATGTTGACACGCCTGTTATGATGTTAACTCCACTGGGAACTTCTTGTATGTATACTCCGGGATAACTCACTTGCACCATTTTATACAATCTCCAATTTTAAAATTAAAATTTTTTCATTTGACAAACTTTGAACATATTTTTGAGAAGTTATCATTTTAATCTAATGATAGTGTATTGTTATGTTATTTTACCTTTTTGCATGATGTATGAGTTTTTTATATTATGATATTGATCGCTTATTATTTTTGCGATCAATAATTTTTGAACATTGTTTAGATCTACTTTATTAATAATAACATAACATATTTTTTAATTATGATATGTTATTGTGAGAATATTTCTCTAATGATTTTTCTATTGTGTGGTGATACAGTATTATGAACATTGTTGATCAGGAAGAACTAAGACAACGTGGAGAATTATTATCTAATGAAAACATTAATGGAGTTAAATTTATTCTTGTTTCATTATTTCCTGCTAGTAATCCAACTGAAGCTCATTTAGAAATTCATTTTTTTAATGAAATGGGTTTGCGATATATTCTAAATGCACCTGACCCAAAAGAATTCTTTACCATTACTGGTGGCACAAAAATTTTTGCAGGAGAAAATGGACAAATAAAAATCACAAATATTACAGGGAATCCCTCTGGAAATTTTTTGGCTGTAATTATAAAACAATTGGGACATCCTTTGGTTTTTTTGGGAGATTATTCTACATATGTTTTAGAAATTAAACACAATACTATGGATAAACATCCATGTTTTAGTAAAATGGGATTTAAATTTAGACCAGGATGCTTTAACATAGATTGTTCACCTGCTTGGTCTACTTTACCTAAACCTGATGAACAACCAACTATTGATTATCTTGCAAAAGATTTTGATTTATTTCGTCACATTTTGATATCTGAAATGATGAGGAAAGTTCCTGGTTGGAATCTTACGAGTAGAGCATCACTGGATGGCGTTCTGTTAGACCTATTTTGTGCGGCAGTTGATGAATTAAGTGACTATCAGGACAGGGTCATGAATGAGGCATATCTTGGGTTGGCCAGAAAACGAGTATCTATATCTAGGCATGCCAGGCTCATGGATTATCACATACATCAAGGAAATCAAGCCAGTACTTGGCTAGCAATCAATACCGAAGTAGAGATGGTTCTGACTAGGGATTTTGAAGTCGGGTCTGACTCTGAGAAAAACGAAAACTCGGTATTATTTCGAAGTAATCTGGAAAAATTCACATTACCTTCTAATGACATAGAATTCCCACAGTTTAGTCCAATCCTTAATGGAATGAAACCATACACTTGGGGAAACACTATAACATTATTGCCAAAAGGCAGTACATATGCAGATCTTTCTCCAGATTTTGATGCTAACAAAGTGCGAGATTGGATTAATGATGGTACAATCAAACATTTGTTAATTCAAGAAGAATCTCAAAGTGATATAGGCCACAAAATTGGTACAAATCCAAAAAGACAATTACTTCGATTACGAAATGATTCTGATTATAAAGCAAAAGTCGAAATTGATCCATATACAAAAGAAACATTTTTGCGTGTTTGGTGGATTGATGAAGATAAATTAAAATTTGATTTTTATTTTGATATCAAAACCAAAGAAGGTGAAGAAAAAGAAGATGAACTAAATCACATTACTCATTTTTATGGAAATCTATTACAAGTTTATCATGGTAATCTTGGTGAAACAATTTTTCTGGAACGACCAGACAACAATCCAATTCAATCTCAATTTTATTATGAACGAATGGAATTGCCTAGATTGGGAACTATCTGTAAATTACCACATAGTCCTCTTGCATACAAATATACTCCATCTGGTGGTGAAGTACCCCCATTATCTACACTGGAGGTAAATGTAGTTACATCATTTGATTCTGAATATTGGACTGAAGTTCCAAATTTAATTCATAGCAGATCTCTTGATCCTCATTTTATAGTTGAAACAGATGAACAACAACAAAGCATAATTCGTTTTGGAAATGGCATTAATGGTAAAGAGTTACCGCAAAATGCAACGGTTGTATGCACATATAAAATTGGTAATGGGATTTCAGGTAATTTAGGTTCTGACTCTTTAACAAATTTCTCCAACACACCTCAGTTTAATTTCTGCTGGAATCCTTTTGATGTAGTTGATGGACGTGAACCAGAACCAGTTGAAGAAATTATTCGCAGAGTTCCAGAAGCCTTTAGACAAAACCAAAATCGTGCAATCACAATTTCTGATTATATCAAACTAGTTAGTGAAATTGAGAATGTCTCCAAAGTCTGGGCAAATTATAGGTGGACTGGAAGCTGGCGAACAGTACAGGTAATTATAGATCCAGTCAATTCTACAACCATTTCTGATGAATTATATGATGAAATTATAGCTAAACTTGAATCTGTGAGGCTAATTGGGGAAGACAGTTACTTTTGGCCAAATACGTGCCTTTGGAAATTCATGTTTCATTATGCATTGTTCCTGAAATGTGGCCAGAAGACATTTGACAGAATATCGAGTTGGCATTTTCAACTGGTTATACACAAAGCGGACAAATGGCATTTTTCCATCCTGATAAATGGAGCTTCGGTCAAACTATAACACCTAGTCAAATTATTGGTTTGCTAGAATCAATACCTGGTGTTGATTATGTAATTGATGTAGATATTAAACGATGGAATGATCCCATACATGTAGTTGATAATCAAATTCAATTATATCATCTAATGAAATTATCCAAGTACAAAATGATCACAGTCGTATGGAAACAGGTTTCATAGATTTTGAAATTAAAGGAGGTCGTCAATGAACCCAATTGATTGTGTAGAATGTATTAAATCAGAAAACTATTTAGAAAAAAAAGAATATCCATTTCAAACACTAGAGCTTGGATTATCCAGTATCAAATATCGTATTGGGATGTATTCAGATTTCCGAAAAACTATTTTTAAAAATCTAAATACAAATCACACACTTTCTAGTTGGACCTATCGTGAAAGTGATGATCCTGGTATTGCATTGTTAGATGGTGCATGTGTATTAGCAGACATACTTGCATTTTATCAACAAGTTTATGCAAATGAAGTATATCTAAAAACAGCAAAGAATGATTCTAGTATATTTGATTTAATTAGAATTTTAGATTATCGACCTGCACCGGGGCTTGGAGGTAATGGGGTATTTGCATTTCAAGTTGATAGTGATGTTCCAGTTTTAATCAACAAAGGTTTTCAAATGAAATCTGAGTTGGAAAATTCAGTACAGGCTGAATTTGAAACTACAGAGGATATTGTTGCATTCCCTTGGTTGAATAACTTTCATTTGTATCGTCCACTCGCATCACCTACTGATAATTCTAAAATCAATGAATTTTATTTTGAATACGATGATGAAGAATTTGTTGCTGGAAAATTTACGGGTGATCTTTCTCCTGGAAAATTTGTTAATGAATTAATTTCCAACAAATCTTTTTCTGTAAATGATGTTAAGAGTAAGGCTGAAAACACAATTAACAAATTTGGTGATTTGCATGCAACTGTATTTGGAAGTGCAGAAAAATTATTTATTCAACGCAATGAGATGATGACAAATGAACGTAATCAATTAATTACAAAATTTGGCAATAAACATCATCGTGTGATTCAAATGCAAAAACAATTAGAAGAAAACAATTTTTAATTTAAAAGCAAGCTCTCAAATAAACAGAATTCACAAACCCAAAGTTCCTTCTGGGAATATGCTTATTCATGGGCATGTTATTGATAAAAACTTGCAAGGAGTACCAGAAGTTATTGTATCTCATGCTAGAAGAGGTGACCCTGATAAGATAAAAGATCTTGATGAGGAAAAAGATGTATTTTTTCAATCTACAACTGATAAGTCTGGATATTATTTTTTTGTAGCTAATACTCGTGCTGTTGAAAATGTATTGAAAAATAAAATGACTCTTGAAGTATATTCAATAGATTATAAAATGATACACCGCGAACCTGAAATCAAAGTATCTGCTCCTAAAACTCTTCATGAAATAGTTCTTAGTGATGAGAAGGTGTTACATTGTGACATATTAAAACCAACAAAGAAAACAAAATCAAAAAAACCTAAACGATAATGTCATTTTCCACACTACAGCACAAAAAAGAATCAAAAACACAAACCAAAATACAAACTAAACCAAAACATAATCCTGTTACTAACAACTCCAACAATCCAACGTAAACCAATGTGCCCCTGTGGTGGCGGATGCCCAGGATGTAAGTCAATTCAAGCAAAACTAAAGATAAGTCAACCAAATGATCCGCTAGAACAAGAGGCGGACCGAAAATCTTATGAGATGATGAACAGTAATGTCAACAATCCAATCAAGAAATTATCTCCAAAACATCCAATCGGTTCAGGCGGATCCTCCTTATCTGACTCTGCACGAAGCTACTTTGAGCCTAAACTAGGTTATGATTTCAATAATGTTCGCATTCATTCAGATTCTGCAGCACAAAACATGGTTAAATCAGTTAATGCCCATGCATTTACTGCTGACTCTGATATCTATCTTGGACAAGACCAATCAGTAACGGATACCAGACTGATGGGACATGAACTGACTCATGTTGTACAGCAAGATAGTATGTCAAGTATGATACAGCGACAAGAATATACATCACAAGAAAATTTTTCGACGAATCTTTTTCCAGATTTTCCAAAATCTAAAATTAGGATAGACTATTCAAATGGATTTGTTGAAATAGATCTTGTTATGCCTCCATATGGACCACCATATACTCAACCACTTATGTCGGATAGTAATCCATCAGTGAATTCAAACGGAGTTCCATCTCCAGACGGAGTTCCATCTCCAGACAGACACTACAACCAATGGTTAGAACCTAGTAACACTTGGGATACAGGTGATAAAATTGATGTGATAAAGATACCACCAGCACCTAATCCCTTAGATGCATTCGATGGTGTCCTTTCAGCCTTAGACGAAAATATGTTTGGACGTAATCTAAAGAGTATAATTGCAGACAATATAGGTCAGCTACTAACTTTACCATCAATGAATAATGATAGCGAGACAGACACTAATGTAAACACCGAAACCACGTTAGATGTTTATGGAGCCCCTCTTCATGATCCAAATGCACCACGTGATTCAACCCCTGTGCGACCCACAAAGTGGATCTTAAAGGTACCAATTCTAAACTTTAGATTTTAGTGATTTAATTTTATTCTTGACGGATTATTCTATGTTCACGAACCATTGTTTTGTATCTAGATAATATTTATCTGCAGCATTATTTTATTACTTTATGATTGTCAACCAATCTCTTAAAACAAAAAAATCTAACCTACATTAACTAATTCATCGCATTTACCAAAACAAAAATCTAAATCTATTTAATTTATTACACATTGAATGAAAATTATAAGGATGGCAACATCCCTTTTGATACATTATAAAGGAAGTATGGATTTGGAAAAACTATGGCAGTAAAAAATATCACAGTTTTAGGTTCTGGAGTCATGGGGCATGGAATTGCTCAAGTATCAGCAACTGCAGGATACAATGTAGTATTACGAGATATCAAACAAGAATTTTTGGATAAAGCAATGGAGAAAGTGAAATGGAGTATAGATAAACTAGTTTCAAAAGAAAAAATTTCAAAAGAAGAAGGTGATGCAATTTTTGCAAGAATAAAACCAGTTGTAGATTTGAATGAAGCAGTAAAAGATGCAGAACTAGTTATCGAGGTGGTTCCAGAAATTATGGATTTAAAGAAAAAAGTTTATGCAGAATTAGATAAAGCAGCAGCACCAAAAGTAGTCTTTGCATCAAATACAAGTACATTACCAATTACAGAAATTGCAAATACAACATCACGACCAGAAAAATTCATAGGAATTCATTTTTTTAATCCACCACAATTAATGAAACTAGTAGAAATAATTCCAGGAGAAAAAACATCACAAGAAATAATTGATTTGACTCAAGAATATGTAAAATCAGTTAACAAGATAGCAGTGATGTGCAGAAAAGACGTTCCAGGGTTTATTATCAACAGATTATTCATTCCGATGGTACATGAAGCATGTTATCTAAAAGATAGAACAGGTGCATCACTTGAAGAGATTGATTCTGCATTCAAATTCAAATTAGGATTTCCAATGGGCATCTTTGAGTTAGCAGATTTTACAGGAATGGATGTAATTCACAAAGCTACTGTAGAGATGCATTTGCGGGACAAAAAAGTAATCAATCCTCATCCACTAGTTGAAAAAATGTTTGATGGAAAAAAACTCGGACAAAAATCAGGAGAAGGATATTACAAATATTCAGAGGACAAATACGAAAGAGTTGCACTATCAGAAGAATTAGCTACAAAATGTGATCCAATACAGATTGTTGCCAACATACTAAACAATGCAGCATGGCTTGTTACAAATGGTGCAAGTGATATAGAAGAAATTGAGAAAGCAGCCCAATTAGGACTAGGACTCAAAAAACCATTATTTGAAACAGCAAAAGAGATTGGTATCAAAAAAATTGTTGATGAACTAAACAAACTTGCTGAAGAACATGGCGAGTTTTACAAGCCAGATCCATTACTAGTTTCTATGCAGTAATTAGATAAATTAGAGAATTTTTAATTTATTCGTCTTCATCAGATGATCTTCTGTTGGCCTAATAGGTACAAAGAATCGTATCTTACTTCCAATCATAGTTTCATTACGTCAAATCAACCCATAAAGAAGGGGGATCTTTTGAGACATAACTAGATCCAAAATGGAAAAAATAATCATAAAGATAATGTTAACTCTAATCCTTTTGAGCCATTCTTGAGGCCTCACCACTTTTAATTTTATTAAAATCATCAAGAACTTCAGCATTCGTTAATTCTGTGTCTTTGTTGGATGATGTAGAAATTAATTCTAAAATTGTCTTTACTGCATCTTGAGGTGTGTCAACTCCAATAATTTTGATGTTTTCTCTATGATCAAGAAAACCATCAATGTATTGTTCAATAGAGCCTCCAATGTTTCTGATTGCAACCATTGGTTTTTTGTACATATATGCAGCACATACTTCGGATAAAGTACCAGAACCACCACCTACAATTATTATTCCATCAGCACTTAATGCATTTAGAAAGTCACAAGCAAGTCCCATGCCAGTTGGAATTACAATGTCACAGAATTGATTAGCCAAGGTAGCATCATTTTGAGGGATTATTCCCACAGTCAAACCATTTGCATAATGAGCGCCATGTGATGCAGCTTTCATTACGCCTCCCAATCCACCAGTTATTAAAACAGAACCAGATTTTGCAATTGTTTCTCCAACATCATATGCAATCTTTTCATGTTTTGGCGTACACCCATTGGTATTATTACCAATAACTAAGATCTGATGTTTCTTTGTCATTCATTTTCTCCTTCATGAATCAATTTGAGTTTTTTGGAAAGAAGACTTTGGAATATAATTTCCATTGGTGTTGATGAATGTTTAATTATTTTCTGACTTTGTATTATTTCATTTTCCAGTCTTTCTCGTATTGTCTGATCAGATAAGATTTGATGTTTTAATGAGATTGCTTGTTTTTTGCCACTAGTGTATATTTGAATCCAGCAATAGCCTGTTTGACTGTCATCAATGTCTATTTCAGTTATTTTCATATTAGAATTATAAGATATTTGCTTTTTAGGGTTTTAATTTTTTTTAGAAGGAAAATTGAAATTATTCTATAAAATCACACATACAAAAATTCCCTTACCTGAAATTGCCTGTGCACTATGTTTCATTCCCTTTGGAATGAATATGGTTGAAGGTGATGTCACCTCGTATGATTCATCTTCTAATTGTATCTCATATGTCAAGCTAGAATCTTCAGATAGTATCAAATTAATTTCATCATGATCATGTTTGTGTAATTCACTATATTTTGGAAGAACTATAGATGCATCAACAAAGTGAACTGCAATGTGTGTATCTGATTGAGGAATCAAAGTTTTGTTCAACATGGATAATCGTTTGATTGGAGCCTTGCTATGAAAAGGAACATTGTCAAGTGATTCAATAACTCCTTTTTTGATAAATTTTTGATATTTATTCACAAATCAATTAATCATTCTATCAATTATATCAGTTGTCCATTCCGTGATCATATAAGCAACAAAGTCCAAATAACACTATTGCAAGTAGATAGAACTTCAGAATGGTTTGTTCCAAAATTTGGCTCTAAAAAATTTCAAATTAGTATAGGAATTTTGTTTTTGCCATACACAAGTATTGTTACATGTTTTGCCGCATTAGGAGCAATTTCAGGACCACTACAATTAGAACGAGTTGTAGCAATTTGTGTGATTTACATTTTAGCACTTGGAATTGGTGCACATCTACTTGATGCTATAGGAGGTAAAACAAAACCTTGGGGAAATCTACCAAAAAGAAAGATTGGAATTATGGCATTGGGTGCTGTAAGCATTGCGTTTTCTGTTGGAATTTATTTTGCATTTTTAGATTCTCCTTGGCTTTTTCCAATAGGGATTATTGAAGGGTTTTTTTTATTTGCATATAGTCTAGAACTCTTTGGAGGTAAATTTCATAATAATATATCAACAGTATTTTCATGGGGAATTCTACCTGTTTTTGCAGGTTCTGCTATCCAAACAAATTCTATTACAATGGAGACAATAATTATTGCTACAATTACAGCATTAGTTACCTATGCATTGATAAAAACATCCAGACAGTACAAACTACTCAAAAGAGATAATGGAGATCTACACATCATCAAAAAGAAAGAGCGTATTTTAAAATTAATTACAGTTGGAGTTGTGGTATCAACTATCATTTTTTTCATTATAAAATATTATAATTTGATTTGAGTAATTAAAAAAATTCAGATAAAGGGAGAATATTGAAAGTACAAAATTATACAAAAAAGACTTGTTCTAAGAGTAAAGGATATTAGTTAATTATACAAACAATATTCATGGAAAGACGCTCAATGCCAGTATGTTTTACTAAAAAACAATACAAAATGATCGAAGAATTTACCAAGAAAAATGGCATGCTTAATGCAAGCCAAGCTCTTGAAAAAATCTTAAACAATTAAATGATTTTTGTTATTTTTATCTTCACTGATTAACGTAAGTTATGTCTCAGATTACTCTGATCCTTTCTGTTTTATTACATTTAATAGATTAAATTATTTGAAATCTCATAGAGACATGGGACTGTTCAGTAAAAAACCATCATTTTGTGCTGTTTGCAACAAAGAGTTAACTCATAAACACAAACCAAAAAAAGAGTGGAACATAAACGGTAGACTTTGTGGAGATTGTCATTTTGATAAATCAAAGGAATACTATGAAGGAACAATAAGACAACCATGTGTAGAATGTAAAACAACTAGAAAAATTACAGATTTGTGGGAACCTAGATGGCAATGGGACATGCAAGGTTTGTTATGCAAAGAATGTTTTGACAAAAAAGAAGAAACCCATACTAAGAAGAAAAATTTTTGTGCATTATGTGGTGGAAAGATGGGATTGATAAGATACAATGCAAAAGGAAATTGGAAGATTGAAGGTCAACTTTGTAGAACTTGTTGGGATGAAAAGAAAGCAGAGTTTGGATAAAAGTGGGTTTTTTTAATAAAAGTAAATGTGATATTTGTAACAAAAAATTTTCAAAAGAAGAAGAGATGATGAATCATAAACAAATTATTCATGGAAAAGATTTACAATATGACTGCAAAGAATGCAACAAATATTTCTCAAACATGGAAGATATGAGAACACATTTGCAAAGAGAACACAGTTACAAAAAAGATAGATAGTTTAAACTGCTTTTACTGTTTTTACTACAGGGGGTCTTACTTTAGTAAAGACTCTGAATCCACATATACATTTGATTTCAGGTAAGCGAGATAGTTCAGTGTTGGAAACATTAGTTGCACACCTAAGACAAGAGTAAATTACATCAAATGTCTCAACAGGAGTTTCTTCAACAGAAGTGTCTTCAATAGAATCTAAGTTTTCTTCAACCATATTTATCATCAAAATTTCGATAATTTAAGGATACCAAATTATGTTAAAGACAATTCAATGTAGACATCATCAGGAATATGAAGTCTCATTAGTTGTCTAATTGCTTTATCATCAGCATTAATGTTAATTATTCTTCTATGCATTCTCATTTCCCATTTCTCATAGGTTTCAGTGCCACTACCACAAGGGGATTTTCTAGTAGCAATATGTAATCTTTTGACAGGAAGTGGAGTAGGACCTTTTACTTTAACACCAGTTTTTTTACCGATTCCCATGATTTCTCCACAAACACCATCTAATTTTTTTAAACTGATGGATGTGAGTTTTACACGGGCGGTTTGTGTCATGAAAATCTGCCTATGGTTTGAACTCTTCAGTAATTTCTTTAACTATTCCTGCTGCGATTGTTGCACCCATATCTCTAAGAGCAAATCTGCCCATTTCAGGAAAATCTTTGAAAGTTTCGATACAAGTTGGTCTTACAGGTCTAATTTTTACAATTGCAGAATCACCAACTTTTAGGAACTTTGGATTTTCTTCCTCAACTGCACCAGTCGCTGGATTGATCTTTTGAAGAAACTCATTAACAGTTGCTGCAACTTGTGTAGTGTGTGCGTGCATAACTGGTGTGTAACCAGGAGCAATTGCGGTTGGATGGTGAATAACTATAATTTGTGCTTTGAATTCTTTTGCAACCATTGGTGGTTTATCAGGACTTCCAAGTACATCGCCTCGCTTGATATCTTTCTTTTCAATACCTCTAAGATTGAAACCAATGTTATCGCCTGCTTCTGCAGTTGGCATTTCTGTGTGATGAGTTTCAATTGATTTAATTTCACCGAGAGCACCAGAAGGCATTACAATTATTTTCTCTCCTGCTTTCATAGTTCCGGTTTCAACTCTACCTACAGGTACTGTACCTACACCAGTAATGGTGTAAACATCTTGAATTGGTACACGTAGTGGTTTACCAATTGGTTTTTCTGCTACAGTAAAGTCATCAAATGCTTCAAGTAGTGTCTTTCCAGAATACCATGGCATATTCTCAGTTTTTTTAACTAAATTATCGCCTTTCCATCCAGAAACTGGAATAATTGCTACATTGTCTAGTTTGTAACCTACAGATTTTATCAATTTTTCACCTTTTTCTTTGGCTGCTTTGAATGCGTCCTCTTTATAGTCAACAGCATCCATTTTATTGATTGCAACAATTAGTTGGCCTACACCGAGTGTTTTTAGTAAGAATGCGTGCTCTCTTGCTTGTCCACCTGCTGCAATTGCAGTATCAGTTTCGCCTTCTTTTGCTGAAAGCACTAAAATGGCAGCATCTGCTTCAGAAGCGCCAGTAATCATATTTTTAATAAAATCCCTGTGACCAGGTGCATCAATTAATGTGAAGAAGTATTTTGCAGATTCAAATTTTTGGAAAGCAAGATCAATAGTAATACCTCTTTCTCTTTCATCTTTGATATTATCCATAACCCATGCGTACTTGAAAGTATCACCCTTACCGGTCTTTTCAGATTCAACTGCATGTGCTGCAATTGTTCTTTCATCTACAACTCCTAGATCCATTAAGAAATGACCCATAGTTGTTGATTTACCGTTATCAATGTGACCAGTTACAATCATGTTCAAGTGTGGTTTGACTGCCATATGGACTGCCTCTCAGAGGTCTTTATTAGCGTTATGAATTTTTGAAAAAAACTACATTTTTTTTCAATTTATTTTAGATCTTATTACTTTGTCAAAAGCACATAAATCAAAGAGATAAAGAGAGAAATTATGAAGATTACAGTTTCAGTTATCAAAGCAGATGTTGGTGGAGTTGGCGGACATACAAAACCAAGTGATGCTTTAATTGAAGCAGTAAGAAACACAGTGAAAAATTCAGCAGATCTACTAATTGATTATTACATTGGGTATTGTGGAGATGATGTCCACATTGTAATGTCTCATACACATGGAGTGGACAATCAACAAATTCACAAACTGGCTTGGGACGCATTCATGGCAGGAACACAAGTTGCCAAAGAAGAAGGACTTTACGGAGCAGGACAAGATTTACTGAAAGATTCTTTTTCAGGAAACGTAAAAGGCATGGGTCCAGGTGTTGCAGAATTAGAATTTGAAGAAAGACCAAATGAAGCATTCACAGTATTTGCAGCAGACAAAACAGAGCCTGGAGCATTCAACTATCCAATTTACAGAATGTTCGTAGATGCATTAAGTAATACAGGTTTGATTGTAAACAAATCACTTGCTAGTGGTGTGAAGATAAACATAATGGATGTAGAACAAGGCACAATTGCTGAACTTGAATTGTGGCAAGACAAGCCAACTATTGAAGCTGCATTAATGTATCCAGGAAGATATGTTGTTGATTCAGTTAATACTAAAGATGGAGAGCCAATTCTTGCAGCATCAACTGACAGATTACATAACATTGCAGGAACATATGTTGGAAAAGATGATCCAATATGCCTAATTAGAACACAAAAGAATTTTCCAGCTACAGAAGAAGTTGGAAGTGTATTTAATAATCCACATTATGTAGCAGGAAACACAAGAGGCAGTCACAATATGCCACTAATGCCTGTAAAACTAAACTCTCCAGCAACGATCAATTTCTGTATTCCAATTGTTGAGGCACTAGTGTTTAGTATGCATAATGGAAAGTTTACGGGTCCATTTGATGGATTCTCAACTCCAGACTGGGATTACATAAGAGAAATTGCAACAAAGAAAGCAATGGCAATTAGAAGTCAAGGATTCATTAATCCAGCAACTCTTGTTCCATCAGAATTAGAATATGCAGAAGGATACAAAGATAGAATGAGTATTCTTGAAAGTAAGATGAAGCCAATGGAAGGATACACCACACGTGGTGAAAAGAAAGATAATTACGAAGATCCAGATTAACAATTTCTTTTGTCATCAAAATTTTAGGAAATAGTTAAATCAAAAAAGACCTCATCAAAATAGATGATAAGTTATTTTCAAAAAGTTTTTGATTACAAAACTTACCTTGTTACAGCATTAGCATTAGTTACATTTTCAGATTTTGTGGTTGTTTTATTTGGGCAAACCATACCCGGAGTCATTTTAACATTTTTTAAAATGGCTGGAGAGTATGTAATTTTAGGCTCTGTTTTTGTTTTTGCATTATTTTGGCTTGTAAAAGCAAGACCTCACAATCGCCCAAAACAATACTCAGTGGTGATATTTGATGTGTTTGGAAAAAAGAGTCAAATTGACGGCATTAGAACTGAATTCAAAACACATGATGTTGCTTGGAGTTTCATGAAACAATACAAAAAAGAATATCCATTATACAACTTTGCACTAGTGTTTGAACAACCAGAATCAGACAAACCAACGATTTTTAGATATATCTAATTTCAAATCAAAAAGTTTCAAGATAGAATTAAGGAGGTAAATTATTCCCACTAATGCTCGCAGTCACCTCTAGTCTTCTTTATCTTATAAACAACAGAGAAGACTACCAAAACTGTAATAGACAAAGAACCAACAACAATTCGTTCATAAAAAATAGAATCATTAGCAGCAATTAAAGAATTAATTTGGTACATCCAATATACCAATAGACTTTCAGCCATAATTAGACATAACACTAAGAATTGAAAAGGCCCAAAAATATAACGTCTAATTTTAGCCCGTTTAGATTCAAGAGAATCTGTAGCTTTTTTATGTAGCATAGCAGCTTTAACCTTTTCTACTTCGGCATCCAGGTTAACTTTTTCTTCCACTCTTATTTTTTCGGCCAATACATCGACTACAACTTGTTTTAATGTGTCAGACAGGTCATCAGAAGTTTTACCATGTTTAACATGTCAGCCACTTTGTTTGAAGCATTTTCGAATATTTTATCCATTGGAAGTTTAGTCACAAACAATCTACAAAGTATTACTTTATGAATTCTTTGGTATTTTTATTGGAAAATAATTAAACCCAGTACTCAAAAGAGTACCTATATTCAAACTCGAAAGTTGTATAGAGTATTAGTTTCAAACTTTTATTCAGGATTACGTAGAGAATTAGAATGGAGTTCTCCATTTTAGCTAATTCTTTTAATAAAATGGAATCAACTAGAAAAAGATTAGAGTTAACACAGTTCCTAGTAGAATTATTTGAAAAAACACCTCATCAAGTCATTGCTAAGATTGTATATCTTTTACAAGGAAAACTAAGACCAGACTTTGAAGGAATTGAATTAGGTGTTGCTGAAAAACTTGCAATAAGGGCAATCTCAAAGTCATCAGGAATCACAATTAAGAGAATAGAGGAGGAATATAGGAAAGAAGGAGAACTAGGACATGCAGCATCAGTAATACTAGAACAAAAAACACAGACAACGTTTCTTGTAGAAGACATAACAGTAGAAAGAGTATATGAAACATTATTCAAAATTGCCAAGTTAGAAGGAACTCGCTCACAAGACATGAAGATAAAATATATTTCGAGTTTACTTAATGATGCAAATCCATTAGAAGCAAGTTACATTTTGAAGATTTTGTTGGGATCATTGAGATTAGGAATTGCAGAGAACACAGTAATGGATGCATTGGCAATAGCATTTTCTGGGAATAAGGATAACAGAAAAGTTTTGGAGCATGCATACAATGTATCTAGTGATTTAGGAAAAGTTGCTGAAACTATAGCAACTAAAAGTCTCAAAGGAATTGAAAAATTTGAAATCATTTTGTTTAATCCAATCAGACCTATGCTTGCTGACAGAGTAAAAAGTGAAGAAGAGGCAATTGAAAAAATGGGAAATAATTTTGCAGCTGAATACAAGTTAGATGGGGAAAGAGTTCAACTTCACATTGAAGGAGATAAAGTAGTGTTATTTTCTAGAAGCCTAGAAAACATTTCAAGTTATTATCCGGACATTATAGAAAAAATTCCTAAAGCAATTCAAGCAGAAAATGTAATTTTAGAAGCAGAGGCAGTTGCAATTAATGAAAATACAGGAGCATTTTTACCATTTCAAGAATTAATGCACAGAAGAAGAAAATATAAAATAGAAAAAGCAGTTACTCAATATCCAATTACAGTAAATTTTTTTGATATTTTATACTGTAATGGAAAAAGTTGTTTAGAGTTAAACTATAAAGATAGAAGAGAAAAATTAGAAAAAATCACAAAAGAAAATGAATTTGCAAAACATATTCCAATGACAATAGTAAAAAATGATAACGAGATTAAGGACTTTTTTGAAAATAGTATCAATGCAGGTAGTGAAGGATTGATGCTAAAAATGCTTGATAAATCGTATCAAGCAGGTTCGAGAGGAAGTAATTGGTTAAAACTAAAACGAGAATATCAAAATGAGTTAGGAGATAGTCTAGATCTTGTTGTAATAGGAGGATTTTTTGGAAAAGGGAGAAGAACAGGAAGTTATGGAACACTACTACTTGCAACATATGATGAAGATACGGACACATTCACCAGCATTTGTAAAGTAGGAACGGGATTTTCAGATGAAAATTTGGATCAGTTATATCAAATTTTAAATCCAAAAGTTACAATCAAGAAAAATCCACGTATAGATAGTGAAATGGGAGCTGATGTATGGTTTGAACCAGAACTAGTAATCGAAGTTGTAGCATCAGAAATTACACTCAGTCCAATTCACAAAGCAGCATTAGATAAAATAAAAAAGGACGCAGGTCTTGCTTTAAGATTTCCTAAATTTACAGGAAAGATTAGAATTGAAAAAGCAGTTGAGGATGCATCCACAAATGAAGAAATCATCACACTATACAAAGGACAAAAAAAAGTTGCACATGATAAAAATTTGATATAATCGTGCTCAAAAAATATCAAAAATCATAGATGATTTAAATTACCTGAGGAATTTTTGACTTCTGTTATGTATAGTGGAGAACTTGAAGTTCAAGCAAAAAGAAAGGCCATAGCAGTTTTACAAGACGAAATTAACCGAATTCTAAACGCTGCCAGAGAACTTGCAACACTACCTGAACTTATGATGAAAAAAGATAAGACAGGGATCAAAAGTGTACTAGAACAAATTTCAACCATTGAAGAAGAAGTGGAAAATCTAAGAAGAAAGATTACACGAGAAGTAGCAGATGTAGGAGGATTAATCATGAATAGGGAAAACCTTCTCAACACAGCATACACAATGGATGAAATTGCAGGCTACATTACAGGCATCTCATTCAAACTCTCAAACGTGAAACTAGTCACACTAAAAAGTGCAAAACTTGACCAAGATATCACAAAACTAATTGAATTGGTTGTAGATGAAGTTTACAAGCTAAATGAAATCATTAGAAGTCTTAGCACAAACACTGCAAATGCAATTGAATTAGCTCAAGAAACACAAACAATCGAGAGAGAAATTGATATCAAATACAGACAAGCAACAATCAAAATTCTATCTGAAATATCAAACACGAAAGAATTGTTATTGATGAAAGACGTGATAGAAGGAATCGAAGAGATGGCAGACAAATGCCAACGAGTGTCAGATTCTTTCATATTACTAGCATTGAGCCTATAAACAAAACACACCATTTTTCATTTTTACTTTATTTTTAATTTTTCAAAAATTATCCCACACAACTAGAGAATTCATATATACATAATGTTCCATAAGAATTATGAAAAGTGAGTTAATTGAAAACAGGATCATTGTTTGGAATATTGATGATTCACGTAAATTATTCAGTCAAGGATATTATGGTAAACCCATAGGCATTCCAAAACCAAAATTTGAAGAAATAGATGTTCCATTAATTTTAGATTTAATTGAAGGGTTGTACCTTTTAGAAAATAAAAAAATCACTATCACCAAATCAAAACAAAAGTTAACCATTAAACAAATGATTGAGATTTGCAAAAAAGAATATCATGATTTTGATAAAAAATATCTTGTTTACAAAAATTTTAGAGACAAAGGATACATCATTAATCCTGGAATAAAATTTGGATGTGACTTTGCAGTCTATGAAAAAGGCCCAGGAATTGATCATGCACCATATTTGATTCAAGTCTACAATAGAAATGAGTCAATTACATCAACAGGAATTGTTCTTGCAGGAAGACTTGCAACTACAGTAAGAAAACAATTCATCTTGGCAATTCCAAAAGGTAAAGACAAGATAGATTTCCTTGCTTTAGACTGGTGGAAAGCTTAGATTGTTTTTATGTGACCAGCTATTTTATTATAAATTTCATAAAGTTCTTTGGATATGCCAAAGGCAATATGATTATCCCATTTACTTCGAATTCTTACTGCAACCTCAGTAGGCTCTACATAGATGGTAGAATTTTTGATTGATTGTTTGGCAATCATTTCATTAAGTTTGTTATCATCATTTAGTTTTGAAGCTAAACTGCCAGGGCCATTCCATTCAACTTTAACAATAGTTTTTGAGCCAAAATGTCCTTTAGTTGTTAGTATTGTTTTTGCAAGATAGTCCCCAACGGCATCACCAACATCTTTTCTAACAATGAAATGTGCTTGAAATCTGTCTTGTGCACCCCAGGGGATTGGATTTGGATCTTGCATTTTTATCCCTTTTGAATAATTTGAATTACATCAATGTTAGAGTTCTTAACATCAAGGCATCCTCGATTAGTTATCATTCTAGGTGTCTGAGCAAAATATCTACTATAGTAATCATCTTTTTCAACATCATCAGTTCCAATTTCTTTTGATTCTGAATCGACCCCAATCTCATTTAACATATCACTAAATTTTTCAGGCCATGTTTTAGAGACAAATGTATCGAACTCAGCATCATGCATAAAAAATCATGATGTATACCCACAAATAAAGATAGTCAAATTAGTTTCATCGATTTGAATATGATATAGTCATAATGTCTACAAGTCATTTTTCAAACAAAATATATCAAATTTACAGAACATTTAGCAATTACATGAATGTTAGATACAGCATATTGTCAGTGTGTTCATATCAGTCATACTATGATAAATTACAAATTATCTCCATGTTTTTCTAGAGATGACTAGAGTAATTATAATTGATGATGACAAAGAGGCAGCTGATACACTGAATGAATATCTTGAGATATCAAAGATAGAAGGATTGGCTTGTGGTTATAATGGTAAGATGCAGTAGAGTTGTACAAAAAACACCAGCCAGATGTTGTTTTACTTGATCTGGTTATGCCTGAATTTGATGGGTATTATGCAATTGAAAATATAAGAAAAATAAATCCTGATGCTAAAATTATTGTTTTAACTAGTTCTGTACAGGAATATTATGGGAAAAAACTTGTCGAACTCAAACCGTATGCGATTTTCATAAAGCCATTTATGATAAAAGAACTTGTAACTATGATTGAAAAGGACAGTAACAAACTTGAACAGATTACTGTTTGATGCAAACTTTTGGGATTTTAGATAGAACCATAATGTCACAAAATGCAATTTCACTACACAAAAAGCTGAAAGGAAAAACATACATTGAAAGTAAAATTCCTTCTTTGACTGTTGATGATATTAAATTAATTTATACGCCAGGAGTAGCAAAAGTTTGCCAACAAATATTCCATCAGTCCGAACTAAAGTATTCTTTTACATCTAAAGGAAATACTGTCGCAATAGTAACTGATGGAACCAGAGTACACTCGGATTAGGCAATATTGATCCAGATGCTGCATTACCTGTCATGGAAGGCAAAGCAGTGTTATATCGAGAATTTGGAAAAATAAGCGCGTTTTCCATATGCCTCAACACAAGGGATAAAAAAGAAATTATTGACACCATAAAATCAATCGAACCTGTTTTTGGTGCCATAAATCTTGAGGATATTGAGTCGCCAAAGGTTTTGGAAATTTCTAAAGAATTAGAAAAGAAATTATCAATTCCAGTTTTTCATGATGATGGGCAAGGAACAGCAATAGTTGCACTAGCAACACTTTTCAATTCATTAAAACTTGTCAAGAAAAATTTGTCTGAAATTAAAATCGTAATAGTTGGAGCTGGTTCTGCAGGATATTGGATAGGAAAATTACTAAACTATGCTGGTTGTAAAAACATCATTGTCTTGGATTCAAATGGACCAATTAACAAAGGACGCAAAAATAACATGAACAAGTACAAAACAGAAATATCAAAATTTACAAACCCTAAAGAAAAAGGAACTCTTTCTGAAGTACTAGCAAATGCAGATGTATTCATTGGTGTTTCAGGCATCAAGAATCTACTAAAAGTGAACATGATTAAAAATATGAATCGGGATCCAGTAATACTGGCACTTACAAACCCTTATCCTGAAATCATTCCGTCTGTTGCAAAAAAAGCTGGAGCAAAAATTGCCGCCACAGGAAGCTACAAGTATAAAAATAGGTTAACAATGCAGTAGTTTTTCCATATCTAATGCGAGCCATATTAGATTTGAGAATACGTAAAATTACAATGAAAATTCTTCATACTACATCATTGGCAATAGCAAATACACTAACAAAAAAAGAACTGTCAGTGGATCATATAATTCCAAATATTAGTAATAAAAAACTTCAAGGAAGAATCACTAATGCACTTATTCAGATAACTAAAAAAATTTAATGCAGTGGTTGGATATTGCATCAAAAAAATTCAGTCTTCTGAATTTATTCTATGTTAATTTTATCCTTTGGGATTCCAGTGACAATCACAGTTACAACCACTTGTGCATCTAACTCGTTTGCAGTCAGAACATATATCCCTATGATACCAAATAGGAGCTGTGTTCATGAGGATATTATCTGATTCAGACTATTAACACTTCAATAATTTGTAATCAGGAGTTAGATTATGATTATATGTAAATAATCTAACATGAATGTATGATTATATGCTTATGTTTGATCAATAAATACAACCCTTTAATTAAATTCTCAAAAATAAGACATTTTTCATGGTATTGATAACATGTGATGAAACAAAGTTCTTGGGAGATTCATGTGAGAAATTATTAGAAGAATATGATATTCGATTTGTTGGTGTGATAAATCACTTGGGAAATCTTGTTGTAGGAAATTGCAAGATAGGAATCAAACCCTATGAACAAGGTGCAAAACGAAAAATCATGTACACTCAGATGATTTTGAGTTTGTCCATGGATAAAGAATTTGATGAATCTTTAGGATCTGTAGAACATGTTATGTCATTTAGAAAAAATGTGGTCATGATATCAATACCAAGAAAAGAGGGATTGATAGTAATTTCTGCTGAAAAAACTGTCAATGTGGAACGTTTAGTAAAAAAAGCCAAGATATTATTTGAAATAGGAACTTGTTAGAAAAAACACAGAAAAACAACACAGAATCAATCCAATTAAATATCACAAAAGGTTTAACAATGCATCTATGCTAAAATTTCAAGATAAAGTTGCTCTAATTACAGGTAGTGGAACTGGAATAGGTCAAGCTATAGCCAAAAGATTTGTTGAAAATGGAGCAAGTGTGATTATTCTTGGGAGAAGAAGAGAACCATTAGATGAAACATCAAAAATGTTAGAAGGAATCATTTCTGAAAAAAAATCAGATGCATCAGTTAAAATTTTTTCAGGAGTTGATGTCAGTGATGAATCAGCAATAAATAACATGTTTGATTCACTCAAAAAAGATAATGTTACTGTAGACTATATTATTAACAATGCAGGAGTTTCAGGCCCTGTTACATGTTTTGCAAATGCGCCACTAGATGAATTCAAAAGTACTGTTGGAATTCATCTTACCGGTACTTTCTGGGGTTCTGTACAAGCACTAAAAGTAATGAAAGAAGGAGGAAAAATAATTACAATTTCAACATTCTTTACTGAAGAACGACCACTAGAGCAAAGACCATACAGGTTTAGAAGCCCATATACTGCATCTCAGGGTGCAAAGAACAGACTAGCTGAGGCAATGTCATGGGAATTAACAGACAAAGGAATCATATCTATTGCAACAAATCCAGGACCAGTTCATTCTGATCGAATTTACAAAACTGTTTATCCAAAAGCTGCATCAGAGTTTATGAGAGTTAGTGGATTTGAAGATTTAGTTCCAATAGAAGTTGCTGCGGCAAGCAAAGAACTGCTTCCATTGTTGGGAGAAGATGAAAACGTGATTAAAGATGGAATTGCAAAGGCTGCAGAAAAACTAGCAAATGGAAAAGATGTGTCAAAACTTACTGAGACATTTACAAATCTATTAAATAAAATCCAAACTATTGCTGAAAAAGTTCAAAACAATACATCACATATGATTGCAAATCAAGAATTCCTATCGCAAGGACAAGTTTCAGAATCAGTTCTCAACTTGTGTGATGATGAGATGGCAAAAATTCTAAATGGGAAAGTTGTTCCAGGAGATAGAGTATTCTATCCTGTAAGACCACACATAGGGACTACAACACCAGGAGTTCATCAATCAGATTTTGGAGGAAAAGTAGTTGTGTTTACCATTGATGCAACGGACAAAACAGATGTCGAAAGAGTAGTATTTTTGGCACAACATATTGAGAAAAATGGAGGAAGAGCTGCATGTTTCATTTCAGAATCAACACCAAAAGAACTTCAAGAGCATATCAGTAGCAAATGTCATTCCCATATTTTTGACATCAAGAATCCTGAAGAGGTAGAAAAATGGCTGAACACAGCTAAAACAAATCATGGAGAAATCCTAGCAGTAGTTCATGTTACAGGAAAACTACCAGAAATATCAAAATTAACTGAATTATCAAGAACAGCATGGGAAGAACTCACTGAAAAATTCATTACAACTCCTGCAACTGTAGCTCAGAGAGCACTTGAACAATTTGTACCAGGTGGCGGAAAAGATCCTCGTCTTTACAAAGATGCAAACGGTGCAATTATGATAATTGGTCCAGATCTTCCAATTGGAAGAAAAGTTACAGAAACACAAAGAGCTCAAGTGGAAGTTTTTAGAGGTGCATTGAGACCATTTACAACAACAGTTAACCAAGAACTGAGTGATGTTCTTAAATCAAAAATTAGAATGTTCACAGTATTCCCAGGCACAGTTACAGGTGTAGAACCAGACAATCAAAGAATTGCAGATGCATTTAATTTCCTGGTATCCGATAGCGCAGCATCATCAGCAGAAATTGTTTTCTGTGTTGATGAATCAAGATAAGAGTGAAATCTAAAATTATAATAAATTAGTCTTCAAATTCGTCATCATTTCTTCGTGATGGCCTTACTGGAATGAACAATATTGTCATAAGTAGAATTTGTATTTAACAGAGTCGTAGAAATCATACTAATGATTTGTGAATAAGAGACTAGTAAAATTAGATTACCAAAATACCATTTGTAATCAAATATTGAATTCCTGCAACAAAGTCTGTATCATTCAATAATCCTTCAGACCACCATCCAGCATTATTTTTTACCCAAGATGGAATCTCAACAGTAGTAAGTTCAGAAGTCAATACACTGGTTCCAAGAATTTCAATTTTTTCATCATCAATAAAAAAGGGAATAATCAATGTTCTAGTAGATTCAGCTGAATCAATTTCAAGATAATCAGATTCAACACCATCTATAAATACAAAAAAGATATCATCAGTACCATCAAAAGTAGCATCTACTAAACCACGTGGAATGTTAAGCTCGATAAATCCATCATCTAAGGATACAATTTCTATAGTTAGAGATGTAAAATCAACATCTAAATTCATTACAAGAATTTCTGCATTTTCAATATCATAACCCACATCATAATCTAAAATATCATACAAACTAGCTTCTGCGTATACAGATGTAGTAGAAACAAGAGACAAAGCTACAGTTAATGCAACTAATAATTTGAAAATCATGCCAAATCCTCGACTAAATCTTCTTTGACTTCATCTTTGAAAATTCTTGCATCCAATGCAGCAACCTCGCTTCATGTTCTACAATTTTTGTCTCTATTGTTTGTCTTTCTTCTTCAGGCTCATCTTCTTTTTCTACATCATTTATTAATTCAGAACAAATCGCAGTGAGAAGTTCTTCTTCAAGTTTTGCAAATTCTTTATCAGAATAGTTATTTACATTTTCTTTTAATTTTTCAATTTTTTCTAATGCAACTAATAATTTGAAAATCATGCCAAACCATCCACTATATCTTCTTTAACTTCATCACCTAATTCAGAGCAAATCTCAGTAAGAAGATCCTCTTCAAGTTCTACAAGGTCTTCATCAGATAATCCCTCAAGGTCAGCATCAGTATAGAAGTCAGATAATGTCAATGCATAACAATCATCAATAGATTCTTCTACAATCTCATCTACTTCTGATAATTCTTCAACATCTTCAAGTATAGTTATTGGAATTGGATCATCTACAGTTAATGTGCCGACAAAATCTAAAATCCACTCAGTACCAGATTTACTTTTTCCATCAGTGGCATAAATATCAGTTACATCACCTAAGGTAGTAGGAAAAACTCCATTCATGCTTGTTTGCATGACAAATGTATGTGGCTGACCACCAACATCGACTGTATTTATTGCAACTTGTAATGAATCATTATCAAAGTTTGCACGACTTCTTCCAAAAGATACATCATGAACATTGTACAATTCACCAGTTACAGAATCTTCAATAACAATTTGACCACCAATTATTTTAAGAGTGGCACCAGAATCACCCAATCTAAGTAATTCTAAATAAACATCCCCAGATACAGTCTTCACATTATCTTCATCTGAAGTACTAAATGCATCGCCTTGAAAATTTAAAATGTAATTTGTAATATCTTCTTCAGGAAGTTCTACAACATCACCATAATAACTACCATCTTCAACTTGTTCTATTAGATCTGAAGATCTAAACTTATCACGTGCTGCATCAATTCGTTCTTTTGCATCTTCACAATCTGTTGTTTATGTTCTAAAACAATTGCTCTAAAATTATCTTCACCTGTTTCTCTGATTTTAGATTTTATCAAGTCAGTACGATATTCTACTCTATCATGAATTTTTTCTCTAATATTTTCACGTATCTCTTGATGAACCTTATTTTTTACTTTATCTTTAACAGAATCTCTAATTTTATCTCTAACCTCTAATGCAACTTTATCTCTTACTTTATCAGAAACTCTGTCTTTTACTTTATCTCGAAAGTCACTAACAGTATCACGTTTTTCTTGAACTCTGTCTTTTACTTCAGAACGTTTTTCTTGAACTCTGTCTTTTACTTCAGAACGTTTTTCTTTTGCCTTTTCTTTCAAATCAGTTTTAATTTCATCTTTTTTATTTTGAAATTTTTCCTTCAGATCTGATCGTTTTTCTAAAACATTTGATTTAATCTCATCTCGTCTATCAGATACATTATCCCTAACTTCGGCTCGTTTTTCTTGAACCCTATCTTTTATCGCTTCTTTTCTATCTTGAACAGTATCTCTAACTTCAGATCTTTTTTCTCTAGCTTTTTCTTGAAGTTCAGATCGTTTTTCAGCAAGTTGGTCTCTACTTTGTTGTTTTCTCTCTTCAAGTTTGTCTCTACTTTGTTGTTTTCTCTCTTCAAGTTTGTCTCTACTTTGTTGTTTTCTCTCTTCAATCTGGTCTCTGGTTTGTGGGTCTCTCTCTTCAATCTGGTCTCGAGCTTGTTGTCTTTTTTCTTCAGGTGTCATCTGATCAGCATAAAGGGAATTCACACTAGTAGAAACATCAAGATAATTTTGGGCAAATGCATTATAAGACAAAGATGAGCTTGAAAAACCAGTCAAAAGCACAAAAATTAGTGGTATTGCATAAATGATTTTCTGCATGCAAAATTACAAAATTTATGAGTTAAAACAGTTTTGTAACAATGTTAAGGAATAATGTTATCATTATAAAACAAGATTAAACATACTTTATGAATAATATTAAAGTAATTTTTAAATAAAAAATCAAAGATTAATCTTCAAAATCATCAGATAGTTGTTTGTCAACATCTGCTTGTTTTTGTTTGAAGCGTTGATATTTTATCCCATTTTGACAAAACAAACCATTGTCTAACTCCAACCCCAAGCCAAACAAGGGAAATTAAAAAAATAACCAACTGCGGAGGATTTAAGAAGATATTTGTACGTCCTCTATCTATTATCTTAGATTTGATCTTTTCATATTCTTTGTCAGTAATGTCACCACGCTCCAAATATTCCTGAAGACGTTCATCTAATTTTTCATTAAATGGAGAATCAAAGACACTAGTCATAACCAATAATGCAATTGGAGGTAAAATTAGAGTAGTCAATATCATTATCATAAAGATTTTTTTTGTTTTTCCCATCTGGAACATTATGCCATCAAGAATTTCAAAAATATTCTCATGTTTTTTAGAAGAATTTCCAGAATCAGGCATGATTAACACTCCAATTTTGTATTAAAAATAGTTGGGTAACATTATTACTTTTCATTTTTATCCCCCCTTGGAAATATTTCTTCATAAGGATCTAAGACTTCTTTCATAATTCGAACACCTTTTTCTGAAATTTTATACTTTAAAATAACTTTATTTCCCCAAGGTTCTTTCTTCAACTCTAAAATTCCCTTTTCAATCATATCGTCTAGAATTCCTTTATGTTTTGCATTATTTAGTCCACAGATACTCATCAATTTACTCTGATTCAATTCCCCAAATTCGTAAAGCTTTAACAAAATATCTTTCCTAATGTAAATTCAGTCCCTATATTCACGTGCCATTTATGATCGCCTCTATAAACACACCCATAACAGATCATCATTCTTCCCATACTCTCTTACTTCTGGGTTTTGTTCTAAGCCTTGTAGCACAACATGGACAATTAACCTCGTCAGTATAAAAATAACAGGCACATAAACCACATCTTTTCTGTCCTGACTTGTAACGTAAATTATTTGGCATTGAGTTTGCTTTTTTCTGCTCACAAATACCTCTACAAGATTGTGTCAATTTATTACAAAACCACATGTTATTACATAAAGACAAAGGAACATTGTTACGTTACAATTGTTAGGAAGTCTTTAAGTTCAATTTATTATTATACATTCAATGAAATCAAAACAAACTATATCAACGATGATTGCATTAATTGCAGTTATAGCAGTTGCAGTACCACCTATGGTATTTGCTGTAGAAGGAGAGTTTAAAAATTTAATGGTTAATTCTGAAAAGAATATGAAACATAGAATGGGACAGATGATAAAAGATTACCCGAATTGACATTTTCAGATTCATCTGTATCAAGTGGTGAATCTTTATCAGAAAATCTAGATAAAGAAGTAATATCCATTACAGATGCAATTGCAAGTATTGAAGGACAAGTTTTACAAATTGGTTTAAAACCACTTCAAGATCATTTGGTATACCATGCCAAAGTATTTTCCAATGATGTGATCACTCATGTCATTATTGATGCAGGAAATGGTGATGTGTTACATATCACTGATGGTGAAACCATAGAAGAAATTGAAGCACAACGTGCAGAAAGAAAAGAAATCAAGACAGAGAATAAACTAGAAAGAATAGATAACAGAATCATCAAAATTGAAGAAAAGTTATCACAGTCTAGTGGAAATGATGAACTTGATGCACTAAGAGAACAATTTGTAGACAAACTCTATGAATTAAGAGAAGCGATAGAAAATGGCTCCTCAGAATTAATCCAAGAGATCAGAGTAGAACTTCAAGACGTTCGTAACCAACTAATTGAAATGAGAGGGTAATTCCTCTTATTTTTTTATTTTTTTAGATTCTGATATTTAGATACCTTAAGTTATAAAAAAAGAGATAAAGACGATTTATCTAGTCGTCGTCGTCACCATCATCCGGAGTTCCAATAGGCTCTATTTCGACTACTAGAACTTCACCAGTTTGAGGATCAATTTCAACTGAGACATCATCATTGCCTATAATGAAATCAATAGAATAAACGAAGAATCCATCTTCTTTATCCACATCAATTTCAACAAGATTAGATATGTCAGTTTCAATATGGTTGACAGCGATTTGGGCAGCTTCTCCTGGAGTTATTTTAGGAGAAGTTGATGCAAAATCAGAATCAATAGCATAAGAATTACCCATACTAACTGCACCAATCATAACTACAGCCATGATTGCTACAATAATTCCAAAATGTCTTTTTTTGATTTGTGTCATTGTTATAGAAAAGATATTTTTGTATAATACATTTGAGATACAAATGACTAATTTTAAAAATTATTACAATAACAATAAAATGGTTTTGTAAAAATTCATTTAGATATATGTACTATCTTTTTTTGACAATTGCTATAAAAAACAAAATCAAAATTGTAAATGTGATTAATGAAACTACTACATCTGCAATATCCTCTGGTATCAATCCAGCATAGCTTTCAAGAGAATCTACCAATATTTGAATTCCAAACAAACCAAAAGCTGCTGCTGCAAACAATATTTTTTTGATTCCAGTGTTGCGGTATGCAGTAATTGACAAGGCAAATAACAATAATGAGAAAATTCCTATTGCTATTTCTAATCCACCATCAATACCAAATGTTTCAATCTCTAGAAACAATCTTGAAAAAATCATCTAATTATCTCCCTCTTGTGACATAGATAAGAACATTTCAGCTAGTCTATTACTCCACCTATTCCAAATATTTGGATGATAGCTTTTCATTAATGAAACAATGTATTTAGTATCAATTCCAAATGAGTATCGTTTGAATTTTCCATCTTTGTTCTCTACAATCAATCCCAATTCCATCAGTCTTTTGATATGCCAATTAATTGATGGTGAAGATAACTGCATGAAATTTGCAATATCAGTCTGAGTTGGGTTCTTTTTTTCTAAAATAGATAAAAGGATTTCTCGTGCTGTCTCTTGATTAAGAATTTTAAGAATAGATTTTTCATTCTTTTCAAATAGCCCTATCGGGAAATAATATTTGTGCAAATTCTGCTTTTCAGATAAAACTCTACCTTGTTTTTCAAGCAGGTTCAAATGATATTGTAATGTCCCCATAGCCAGGCTCAATTCCCTCTTGATCTGGCGTAAATGACAACCGGGATTTTCACTGATATACTCCAAAATTTTGGCACTATTTCCAGTTGAAGCATCATTCACTATAACACCAACCTACTTTCTAATGCAAAAATCTTGATATTTTCATTGTTTTCCATCAATTACTCAAATTCAATCTGGATCTTAAATTAATTCTAGTACACTTGACTAAGTGAATCAAAATTTCAGGCATTCATCGTATCCGTTGTTTTGATGAGTGTATCTCAATTGTTAATATTGTTTAGACATTTTTTTGTCTAATGAGTACGTGTGGTGTCACTGCGGACATAGATTTTCAGTCAAGAATGATAAAGGTATGAAATTTCTAATTATTACAATTTTTGCCACAATAGTCTGCATCACTCCATCTTTTGTATATGCAGAGAACACATTACAAAATACTAATCTCGTTGGAGAGAGTGCAGTAATCTTATTAGATATTGAATTTGGCGGAGACACAATCAAATCAGGATTCACAAGAGATTACATCACTAATCATTTAGATGTAATAACTTTAACATTTTATGGTGATGAAATTCCTTTATCAGAACCAGAACTCAAAATAACAAGTACAGGAGATAATTTTAGAATTCTTAGTTTACCTGAAGGGATCATAATTTATGGTCACAAAAAGACTGCTCTTGAAAATTATGAAATCAACTTATATTTTTCTACAGACAAAGATTTGAATAAATTTACACTTTCTTCATCTATTCCAATTCCAAAAGAACAAGTAATTGAATCAATACAAGATGAAGACATTATAGAAACTGAATTTCATTTTCTAACTGATCAGTATGAGCGAGTTTACAATACATACAACTATAAATTTTTTGTAAAGACTTTTGATAAATCGCTATACTTTGGAAATGAATGGAATAATTTTGAAGGGAGGATTAGTGGTGCAACAGTAACAGCTATAATCAGTGATCCTGATGGTGTGATAAAATCAGACACTACAGGAATAGTTGAATATGGTATTTACGAAGGAACAGTCCATGTACCTCACAATCTCTGGAAGAAAGGATGGTACACAATAGATTTACAAATTGAATTTGAAGGCAAATTGTATTATGAACAATTATCATTCTATGTTTATGGTCATCCACCTATACATGATTCAAAGCCTTAGAAATATGTGCCAGTATTAGAGAGTCATAATAAAATTACAAATTAAAAAAAAAGAAAAAAGTATTAGCAATTTCCAAGAGTTTGCCAGATACTAATAACATTACCTTCAGTGTCTGATACTCTAGCATACAAACCAAATTCGCCTATTTTCAGTATAGGCATTACAGTCTTTCCACCAGCAGATTCTATCTTTTTGATATGCTCGTCTATAGAAGGAACATCAATCACACGATCATTGGATGTTCACCTGTTGGATCTTTTGGTAACAATCCCCCATTAATGGCGCCAGGTTCTGTTGGTTTCATTTTATCATCACTTGGAGTAGTTGTTGCCATGTGATAATCCATGTCTGGAAATTTAGATATTTGCCATCCAAATACATCTTGATAGAATTTTTGTGCTCTACCTTGATCATCATATGGAATTTCAAAGTGTACTACTTTATTCATTGAAGAAATTGTGATGAAATTTGTTTTAAAGATATCCCATTTCGTGATCTTACTATTGATTCTGGAAAGACGATGATTTGAACTATTTTTGGGAATGAATAGACAGAGTAATCTTGAAATTCATCGATAGTAAGTTCTAGATTTTGCTTATCTTCCTATTCGAATCATTCTGTTATTAACCATGTATTCTAATATACGAAGATATTCTTTATCTGTAATTTGTTCATGAGCATAAGAGGACGTTAGATCAACAAACCATTCAGGCATCATAGTAAGTGTTTGTAATGAATCAGACTTTTGCCAATTCTTAAATTCAATGTATTCATTATCAATTAAATAGTTAACAGAATAAAAGAAAGGTTCTTTGTCGTATTGTTTGACTCCAGATATTATCTTTTCTTTTATCCACTTTGGTATATCTTCTGGTTGTTCGTGTAATGTTTGTATCTCTTGTAATTTTTCGGGCATTGTAAGTTGGGATTGCTGCTTAGATGTGTATCCTGTACCTTGATTGTATTTTTTTATAAATTGTTCTTGCGTCAAATATATTGTATCAACAAAGATATCACGCTTGTCTTTTACGGTAACTGTAATTTTTTTAGATTCTTCATCTATATCTGCAATATACACAAGTTTAGGAAAACTATTTTTATCATCAAACTGAGACTGGTGATATGACAATCCAGCTATTTTAATTCCGTATTCATTTGCTATACGAACTGATGCAGGGCCACACGATGTAGAGATATCCACATTTGCTACTCTATATGGACCAGTTGGTTCTGTAACTGTTATGGAAAATACAACAAGAGATATTCCTTTTCCAAATCCACTTGCTTTACAATGCTTGTCAATTTGCTTGCCGTGTCCATCGAAGGATGTAAATGTACTACCACCTAAAGCAAATGTAGAAAGTCCAGGTGTTGTTGCAGTGGCAATATTGTTTACAGGATCAATTGTAGTGGGTAAAGCAACCCACTCTCACCTGTGAATCTGTAAATCAGTAGATGGGAAAGTAACTCAAATTAGATCAGAAACTATCAATTATTCAATCAAATTATTCCGATAGAAAAAGCTTGATGATAGTGTATCATTTTATCAAATGTGAATCACAACTCATTTGATACC
>JACERO010000107.1 GCA_013911135.1 Candidatus Nitrosopumilus sp.
AGCCCACCATCAGTCTAATGGGTTTTGAGGGTCTTCCATTGTCTTTAGAATAATACTTCTCAAAAGCATTATCAAAGACTGGCCAGTTAATAGTGTTGGCTAGTTGTATTAACGGGTCTTTGGTGTCTAATTGGGAAAATAGTTCTGAATGAAAGAGGTTTAGTTGCCCAGTGTCTGGGGTTGATTCTGTTAGCATATTTTTTAAGCAAAACGACCGAGAAAGGACTGTTATTTTACCAAATACTGGTTGTTTTGTCTATAAGTTTTGTTGGGTTTATTGTTATAAATCAACTAGTTGAGTATTTTTTAAGGGTTGACTAATTAGGGTCAAAGTAGAATAAAGCACTCTAAAAATTAACGAGGCTTGTGAAACTGCATATGCGACTATAGCTTGCGGTCAGCTTGAGGGGAGCCAAAGCTTTACATTTTCACAAAGGCTATCTAGGAGAGTTACCTGCTGTCTTACGTATCTACATAGGGTGTGCCCCCCACTCTATAGAGACATAGATGAATTTCAACTTATCAAAGCTCATATTCGTTCAGGAAAAGTCATGTGGCTCAGTTTTCAACCGTTGAGGTGGCTCAGTTTTGCATTGTTGGTATAATCTCCTTGAGCGAGTAAAAATTAAGCTTCGAGAGTTTGATATAGACTTTTTTAAACATACCGATAAATACCCTCCAGAGCCACTAGCAAGTAAATGCTGTTATACCTCCTAAAAACGGGTCTGACATACATTATTAAGTCAGCAAACTTAGAACACGGTGTAAAAAACCAAACTATCTAGTCAAGTGAGAACTTACCCCTTTAAAAAATCATTAAACCTCGAATTAAAAAGATAAAAATAATCTTCGGACAAGTTAGTTCGTCTGCTAAAATTTTATAATCAATGGCTGTCAAAACCCCCATAAAAAGAAACAACTCCAATAAAGAGAATTATGCTGTATAGAAATGGTGACAATCTCAAAAACGGACTAATAGAGTTCCTGTCTGACAAAAAAAAGGTAACTATATTCTCACCATATATTAAGTCTTCAACGTTAAAGAAGCTACTCCGTTCGCCAGGCTTAACTTGTGAACAAATCGTCGTACGTTGGGAGCCAAAGGATTTAGCTATGGGTAGTTCGGACCTTGATGTTTATAACATATGCAAAAAAGAGAACATCACTCTGTACATGAATAATCGCATTCACCTTAAGCTCTTTACAAATAATTTCGAAGATGCCTTTTTAGGCTCAGCAAACATATCTGAACGAGCAATTAGTGACGACCTGAACTCTTGTAATTACGAGGTTTGCTCATCCCTTACATCAATCACTCGAAACGACCGCTTATACCTTAATAAAATAATAAACGAAAGTACTCTTGTTACAGATGAAATATATTCTTTAATCTCTGAGCAAATTCCCAAAATTGATCCTAGTATAAATAACACTGCTTTCAAACTGTCGAACTCTGCCTTACAAACTTCAGACTTCCTAATCACTAAACTACCTATGATAGACACCCCGGAATTATTTTGGGATTTATACTCTAGCAGGAAGGAGGTTAACTCTGCTCAAGAAGAAAACTGCTTTTGTCACGACACGTTACTATACAAAATTAACAAAACTGGGTTACAAAAAGATGTTTTTTTCGAAACCTTAGCTACAAACTTTTTTGGCTTGCCATTCATATCATCCTTCTTACAAGAAGTAGATAGCTCCTCAAGAATTACCCGTCATGGTGAAACTAGAGGTGGGCTTTCATTCGGCGCAGTTAGAAGATGGTTTTCAGGAAACACAACAACAGCCCCCGCTCCGAGGGCTTTTGAGTTAACATCTAATGTTCGAATTCTCTACGCTTGGATTGAATCATTATCTGATAAGAAATATAGCGTAACCATTCCGGGGGAACACTCACAAGTTATCAAAAGAAACTAAGCGCTTATCCGGTTTTGTTTAAAAAACTTCGTTATCTTCATCTAAACCGCCCGCAAGAAAATCACTAATAACAACTCCCCAGTCCCTCCTGGCGCTATTAAGGAGCCGTAGTCTAGCAACATCAGTTGTTTCGTTCATAACCCTTGCAAAACCAGCAATTGCTGTCTGCATAACTTCTAGCTCTTCAGCACCTAATTTTTTTAAAAATTTATCGTAAAAAATGTGGTTTGTATTAAACAATACGAGCGTCAAACCCTTACTAGTAGAAACATCAAAAAACGCTTCTGAATCGCTAGCAAAATTTTCAATTAAGAAATGGTTGCCCGTTAATAGTAATCGATCGGCTACTCTTTCCGCTTCAGGATGGAGAAGGCGCACCTTTTTAATTAAGTGTTCAACGATGTCTTCTTTGTCCAGATGATCTACCTTCCCCTTTGCATGATGCCCCTCCATTTCACGCTTCTCCGAACCATGTGTCGCAACGCCTGCGGCTAACTCCTCAGGGGATTTATCAGCAACATCCGAATTGCTGCCTGACCTACCTTTAGGCTCTACACTGATATGATCTAACTGCTTGCTTAACGCGGATATTTGTTTTTTAATTACTGAAACAACTTTTAACACCTGCGACAAAGGGTCTCCATTGTCATCTAAGTCTCTCAAGTATTCTCTTTCAGAATCAAAGCCTGCCTCTACACTAATCGGCTTCATGTCATAGGGGATTAAACGCACAGCATTTTGTTTGTTATTAGTCACACCGAAAACCGCATCTAGCGTAGGTGGGAATGACATTTCTATTCCAATAAAACGTCCTTTATTTTCCCTTAATGTAGCAGTCAAAAATTGATTATTCAAAACCAACTCTCTGTTTGCCCTTACAATTGAAACTCCAATATTTCTTGAGCAGTGTTTCCCCCATTTTGTACCACCTAACTTACTAGTAGCTTTTTTAAGGATTTCATCGGCTATGCTTTTCTTAACTATTGATGTTTTAATCCTTACATTATCTCTTTTGACTTCACCACCTTCGAGCGAATATTCAATAGCAATATTTTCCTCATCCGTAAGCTCAAAAAATGTTTCTTTTTTATAACCTCCAGGTAAATCAGGAAGAGACGTACCTTTTAAAAGGTACATCGGGTCATTAGCTTTAAACAGATGACTCGCTCTCTTCATCTCCACTAAAGATTCATTGCCAACTTTTCGATACGTTTTACTATAGATTTTAATCTTGTCTTCGCAAATAAAATTTCGATACATACGGCCTACTAAGTTTTCGCAGTGTCTATAAATTGAGTTGCCAGTTTTCCAGCTCAACCTATCTAACTTAGACCAAACAACTAGCGTCCCCGACTCAGGTTTTTTACTAAAAAAAGCCTTTGCATAAGCCTCTGGGATATCCTTCTTTTTAGGTTCAGGAACCGTCTCAAGACGGCCGCTTTTCATCTCATCTACGTCTAAGTACGTATAGTGTGCATCACTATTTTTTTGCCAGCTCCAAACATCAACTCGTTTGCATTGAGAGATAGATGAATTCGGCAACCCCATACCAAACTTACCCATGCCAGCTTCGTCATCTCGATGCTTTCCACCACCAAATTGCATTGCAATCCTTAGTGTCTCAGGATCCATTCCCCTCCCGTTGTCCCATATAGCTATTTCAGATACCGTATAAGGGAATCTTCCTGTTGCCGTCTTACATTGCTCCTCAATAAATCCAAGCTCAACCTTACCAGCACCCGCCTGTAGACTATTATCGATTAATTCAGCAACAGCATAAGCCGTATTACTGAAACCACTGTCACGTAACGACTCAATCACCATTTCTGCACTTAAAAATCTATTATTCAATTTCTATTCCTCATTTTTTACCCACATCTTATTCCAGTATTCAGAAGCAATATGAATATTTTGAAACTCAGGGATGTCATCCATCACGGTGTAAATGTTGCACTCTTTATTACCTCCATTCTTTGTCCCACGCATTGCCCTCCCTGCCATTTGTAAGTATTGTACCAAAGACTTCATCGGTTTAGCAATTACAACAACATTAGTCATAGGTGCATCAAAACCTGCTGTTAATACGTTGAAATTAACCAGCACCTTCAATTTGCCACTTTTATACTGTCGTATCTTAGCTCTTCGGCTCTCTGGTGAATCATTTTTACTATCAACGGATGCAGCTTTAATTCCTTTGCAAGCGAGTAAAGTGGCAAGATTAACAGCATGCTCGACTGTGCAAGAAAATATAATTACTTTCGCTTCCTTTTCGCATTCGCGAATTACGGTATCTAATATTTGCCGGTTTCTTTCAACATTTCTAGCAAGAGCCTTCATAGTTTCAGTTCCTCCTGCATCTTTTAACTCATGTGCCGTAATCCCTGAATAATCATAAGTTAAAGGTTTGAAGTTTGCTTTTGCAAGATATCCGTTTTCAACTAAGTAATCGATAGGTGATGTGTAACCTGGAACAGACATTGAAACTTTATTATTTGAAAAATATTTAGCTAACGACCTGTCTTCATCTGAGCCACCTTCAGGCGAGTACTTTCTACCTGGAGTAGCCGTTAGCCCAATTAAGTCTGCCTTGAAGTATTCAGGGTCGATAAAATCATTAATTAAACCACTGAATTTTGGCGCAATAGCCTTATGGGCTTCATCAAATATAACTAGAGTCACTGACTTTCTTAACTCTTGATATAAAAGTTGGAGTTTACGAGAATCACTGTCCTTTAGAGCTAAAAACGTATGCAGTCCACCGACTATAAAACCAGAATCAATCCCACCAAGGCTTTGACCAGAACTTGAATAAAAACCATATAATGTTAGATCCTTGTCGCCTAAGACCTCCCAGGCAACTTTAAACTCAGAAAAAGCTTGTTGGCAAAGCTCCTCTCTATCAGCTAACCACAAAACAAGCTTTTTCTCGGGTGCTCTCAGATGCTCAGACGCAATATTCATTGCTGTTCTCGTCTTTCCAGAGCCTGTTGGCAAATGAATTAACACTCTCTTTTCCTTTTGTAAACAATCAACGACTTCTCTAGAAATCTTTCTCTGATATGGGTAAAGAGAGTATCTTGGCTCTATTCTTGAAATACTTTCAATTAATTTAGAGGTTCCAATTGCATCTGTATAAACCTCCAGTAAACCTAGCTTTTTAGCAAATTGAGGCAAGTTCTCTTTTGCCCAATTTATAGCCCTATCATAATGTTCAACTCGAACACCCTTAACATCCTCACCTAACTCAGGAAATATAGTTGTAAACGTCTCAGCCTTCATCCTATCAATTAACCGCGACCTTAATTTATCACTAAAAAGAAAATCAACTTCTTTAGTGCAAGAAATCATTTTTGCTAGTTGATTTTTACTAAACCCGTCTTGCTCTGATGCAACATCCTTAGAAAACTCAACCGATGCTTTCGAAACAAAGCTTAGTAATTCATCTTCTGAGAAATTCTCTAATATTTCATTTAACATATTCGTATTCCATAACTTCATGATAAATTGAAGTAAGCTGAATTCGTATAATAAGTGCATAGCCGCTGTATGTAACCGCTAGCAATACATTAATAGTTTAACAAGACTTAAGTGTAAAGTAACCGTTACCAAACATCTTACAGGAGCTAAAAATGGACTATAAACACTTAAGTCTTGAATAAAGACATTATATAGAAGTTAAAAACAAAAAGTGGACTTTTCAAAGCGATATTGCAAAAGCATTGGGGCGAGGCCGAAGTGATATTTCACGCGAGTTACGCCGAAATAAAGGGCTTAAAGGATACCGACACAAACAAACTAATAACTTTGCTCAACCGCCATAAAGCAAAGGAAAAGACGGCTAAATTGACGGAGAATGTAACGATTATAATTGAATAATATATTCAAGAATATTGAAGTCCTGAACAGATAGCAGGTAGGCTCCGCCGTGAACATGTCGTTGATCTACATTATGAAACAATTTACCAAGACATACTGACCAACAAAAAAGCGGGAGGCGATTTATACCAGCACCTGAGACATCAAAACAAAACATACCGAAAACGTTACGGTAATGCGCGAAATCGCACAGGTATTCCAAATCGAGCTGATATTGATGAACGTCCAGAATCAGCTAACAACCGTGAGCGCGAAGGTGACTGGGAAGCGGATACTATTATTGGTAAAAACCACAAAGGTGCTATTGTGACGCTAGATGATAGAAAGTCAAAACTTAGACTTGCCTTTCCTTTACTGGGTAAAAAAGCAGATCCGGTGAAGGACGCTATGCTCATGCTATTTAAACTAACACAGGATTTCGTTGAAACGATCACGTTTGATAATGGAAAAGAGTTTGCTCTACATGAAACCTTAGCAAAAAAGCTGGGCTACGATACTTATTTTGCAAAGCCTTATCACTCGTGGGAGCGCGGTAAAAATGAGGACGCTAATGGGTTGTTACGCCAATATTTCCCGAAAGCAATGGAGTTAGTTGATGTGACAATAAAACAGGTTTTTGATGCGATTGATGAATTAAATAGCAGACCAAGAAAATGCCTGAAATTCAAAACACCCTATGAGGCTTTTAAAGAGCTGACAGGCGTAGAGGTTAAAAAAATGATGGGATATTTATGATTTGAACTCAGGGTAATTAATCTTAATTCAGCATTGAAAAAAACAATAACACTTGCACCTTCTGATAATAAAGAAACTCAAATAGCATTACTACCTAGTTCTTATTTAACACTACAAAATTACTTTCGTCGTTGCCTTTATCTATAAAATTAGGATAAATATTCCTTTCGTCAGCAATTCATTAGGCTTATCATGGCTTTGGAGGATTTCTCCAGAACCACGAAAAAAGCAAATGAAAGCTAAATTTACAGGGCACGATACCTTCTCGCTTAGATATGGGTGGCTATACAAGTCTGTTAACTATTTGAATTCAAATGGAAAACTTCAAACATCTAACGAAGAAGCAACCCGCAAGGCTATCGTTGATCTCGGCGTAGGAAAAAACATGGTCAACGCTATTCGTTACTGGGCCGAGGCTAGCTCTGTGATAACGCCTACTAATAGCAATAATCGTTTGAACCATGAAGTTTCTGATTACGGCGAGTACCTGTTCGGAGGTAAAGGTGGCAAAGACCCTTACCTTGAACACCTCGGATCTATTTGGCTCATTCACTTTTGGCTAAACTTTAATTATGAACACTTATCCGCTTACCGATATTTCTTCAACTATTCCAATGTTCAGCATTTTGAGAAATCAAAGCTAATGACCGACTACGAAGAAGATGCTAAATTATTAGTTAGTAATAATACCGGCAACGAAACAACTCTTAAAAAAGATATCGACTGCTTTTTAAACACCTATTGTAAAAAGTTTAAAAGTATTGCCGCAAAGAAAAACACACCTATCAACGAAGATCATTTCGCCTCACCTCTTTCGGAGTTAAACCTTGTCCATGATAATGGCTCCGGGTTTTACATTAGCGACTTGCTTGAAAGGCCTGAACTGCCCATTGAAATATTTATTTATGGATTGATTCATTTTGCGCAAGTTGAAACAGAAGATTCTAAAATAAACACCGTTGATTTTGATTCTCTTTTGACTAAGCCGTGTTCGCCTGGTCGTATCTTTAGATTATCTGAAAGCGGTCTTGGTCAAAAACTTGATGATGCACAAAAATGCACGAATGGCGATATTTCTTGGATTGATTCCCTTGGGCTACGACAAGTCAAAATCGAAGAAAACACGTTAGCCGCACCTATGGCTTTTCTAGATAAATATTACAGCTCCCTTTGATATGAAAGATCTACCTATCAACATAAATCAACGATATAAAAGCTCAGCAAAGATTGATTCTAAAGTATCTGGTTACAAGCCTTTCATTGATGATTTCATTCTGCATGGCACAGCGATAAATATACTCGACACATTAAGTCGTGATTTCGCAGGGAATGCCCAACGTGCCTATACTATTACAGGACCTTATGGGTCAGGAAAGTCTACCCTAGCTCTCTACTTATCAAGCCTTTTAGCTACAAATAAAGCCGAACGCACCTACGCATACAAAAAACTTGAGAAAGCTGAAGGAAAGCTAGAAGAATTAACTTCGAGGTTTTGTGTTAAAAATGGCTGGAAAGTCATAAAACACGTCTGTGGCTTAGAATCTCCAGCTAATGCTATTCTTTCAAGCATCCTTACTTCTCTTGATATTGAATTCGATGATGAGCAACTCCAATCGCTTGATGATGAAGCTTGTCTAGCGAAGATAAAACTTGCTCTTAGCCCTAGCCCTAAACGTGAGGATATCGACGGCATCTTATTCCTTGTTGATGAACTAGGTAAAGCCCTTGATTATCAATCACGGGAAGGTAAAGACCTCCATTTATTCCAATCTTTAGCCGATATTGTTCAACAGGCAGAAACATCTGTCATGTTTATAGGTATTCTCCATCAGTCATTTTCGGATTACGCAAAAAACAAAGATGCGAAAGCCCAGAAAGAGTGGGCTAAAGTCCAGGGAAGATACCGAGACCTAAGCTTCAACCCATCCATAGATGAGTCCCTAACTCTTGTAGGTGATTCAATATCAAAAAACAAAGAATTAACCCTGCTATTAGAGTCTAAGCATAAGCAAACCATCGATGATGTTTTGCTCGCATTTCCTAATCAAGGCAGAAATGCTGCGGCTTTACTTAACACGCTGCCCTTAGATCCGCTAGTTAGCCTATTATTAGGGCCTATTTCTAGGCGTCGCTTTTCTCAAAATGAACGGAGCCTCTTCGGTTTTTTAGCATCACATGAGAAATTCGGCTTTAGAGAGTTTTTAACAAAAAACTACTTAGTTGACCAACCAGAATTAGCACTATATGAGTCTGACAAATTATGGAATTATCTTCACCATAATTCACATCATCTGATAATTACTTCCCACGATAGTAAGGCTTGGCTCGAGGCTTGTGATGCTATTTACAGAGCAGGACAGAAAGGCGGCGACCTACATATATCAATTACAAAGGTTATCTCTTTATTAACCATATTTGGCTTTCAACATCACTTGCATGCAAAAAGAAGCTTTATAGAGCAATACTTTTTATCTAAAGGATTCAAAAATAGCGACATCACACAGGCTATTGCTGACTTAGAAACTTGGACCGTCGTTATCTACCGGCAAAAACACGACGCGCTTTTTGTATTCCAAGGAAGCGACATAGACATCCAGAATTTGATTCTTGAGCGTATCGAGTCTGTTAGTCATGGTGTTGACTGGACAACCGTCTGCAACCAATCACAAAGCATTTTGGCCACCGCTCATTATCACAAAACTGGAACCATGCGATGGGCAAACACCCTGCTCGTCAATAATTTAGATTTTTCGATTAGCGAATCACTTACAACTGAACCCTTAACAGGTGAAGCCTTCCTTACATTCTTGCTCCCTGTAAACGTTAAAGCAGCCAAGAAAATATCAGCCATATCGAAACAATCCGCTTATGTAGCCATTGGAGACTTAACATCTTTAGATGATTTAAAATCTGCAGCTATTGAGCTCATAGCTTTGTCTCAAATTGAAAAAGATGAGAAAAAAATCACTCATGACTTGATTGCTAAATCTGAGCTTGAAAACAGAATTAAAACAGCCAATTTAAATGTAGAAAAACAACTACAGATAGCCTTCAAAGCGGCTAAGTGGCGCCACAAGAACGAACCACTTGAGAGCGTTCCTTTATCAGTTATTGCCTCAACAATTGCAGACAAGGTTTATAGCGACTCTCCAACCGTTATAAATGAGCTTGTTAACAGATCTAAACCATCCGGCAGTGCTAACAGTGCAATACGCAAATTAATGAATGCCATGTTGGAAAGTGGTGATAAAGAAGACTTAGGCTTTGATAAAGACTCCTTCCCTCCTGAAAAAAGCCTCTATTTATCTTGCTTAAAAAGCAAAGGCTGGCACCTCTATACCCAAGAAGGATATACATTCCCTCAAAGCTGGAAAAAGGACGCTAAAAAGGCAAACCTTAAAATGCATGGATTATGGAAAGACGGGGTGCACTTCATAAAGTCTCGTAACGATATGATAACGCTTGATGAGTTATACACGCATTGGATGAAGCCTCCATTTGGATTAACATCTGGTCTATGCAGGATATATGGCTTAGCGCTATTAAAATCATTAGAGGGTCAAGTCGCTTTTTATGACTTAGACTCTACTAAGCAATTCATATTCATTCCAGAACTAGATGAAGAGCTAGTTACTAAAATATACAAACATCCTGTAGAAGCTGGCGTTAGATATTTTGAAATATCCAAGATTCAGACACATCTTTTAGATACGTTAGCTAAGGCTACCTTAGGCACTTCTAAACCAGATAATGCTGTATTAGGCATAGCCAAGCATATTGTTAAAATTGTCCATACACTACCTGCCTGGGTAAAAAAGACAAGTGGCGAAAGCTTCTTCCAGGCTAACCAAGCAAATGGCCTAACAAAAGAGGCGCGAACATTCCGAAATAAAGTTATAAGCGCAAACGACCCTTATAAATTAATTCTAGATGACCTTCCAAACGTATTCGAGCTAAATATAGACGACAAAAAATTAGATGAAAGGTTAGCTTACTGTCTAAAAGCAGCTATTAACGATTTATCTGCTCAACATGACATGCTCTTATCTGGCTTTAAACAAATCATTACTTCCCAGCTTGCAGCTGAGTTTGATGACGACTTAATAAGTCGTTGCGAGCAGGTCGTCACTGCTGCACAACGCCCTAGTATTAAAGAGCTAGCAACTCGGTTAATTAAATTTATTAGGGGCAAAGCTACTTTCGAGCTCGTTATTAATTTAGCTACCGGAGTTCCGGAAAGAAATTGGACAGACAAACATTTAAGGAATGGGCTGGATGAGTTACAGAATCTTTGCACTCAATTCAGACGCATCGAGTCGTTTAACAATATTAATGGCAACCCAACGACTCAACCTGTAGCCTTAATAACTACTGACAGCAACGGTAAATATAAAGAGTATAGTGGTTTCATAAAGTTCGGTCTCGAAAAAGATACTGATGTGAAATCTGCTTTTAGGCAAGTTGAGTCGACACTGTCTAACTTGCCTAAAGAAAAACAGCTCGCAACCCTGACTAAGATACTTTCCACCATAATGACTAACACTGAACCTGAGGCGGCTCATGACTAAGAAGGTTAAACATGTACTAGGTTTGTCCGGAGGCAAAGACAGCAGCGCATTGGCGTTGTACGTGAAGGAAACACGGCCTGAACTTGATGTTGAATACTTTTTTACTGATACCGGCTATGAGCTCCCTGAAACTAATGCTTTCATTGACCAATTAGAAGAAAAACTAGGTTACATCCATAGGCTAAATGATCGTTCTCTAAATAATATGGAAGGCCGTGGCGAAAGAACCTTTTCAAACTTGTTAAAAGAACATGGTAATTATTTACCATCTCAACGGGATCGTTGGTGCACCGTTCAAATGAAATTAAAACCTTTCGAGAAATGGGTGGATGGCTTTATTGCTGAAGGCTACGTAATTAAAAACTATGTTGGCATTAGAGCTGACGAACCGAACCGAAGCGGCTTTATGACTATTGAAAAGCCTATCAAATCTATTTTTCCTTTTCGCGAAGATGGCATTGTAAAAAGTGATATAGAAAACATTCTTCAACGTAACGGCTTAGAGCTTCCTGAGTATTATCAATGGCGCTCCCGTTCTGGGTGTACTTTTTGCTTCTACCAACAGAAAATCGAGTGGTTAAAGCTGATGGAGAAACACCCTGACTTATTCGAAGAAGCGAAAACCTTCGAAAAAGGGGAGGGGAATACAACAGTTGGCGAGAAGTTTTATTGGATGGGGCAGGGTCAGCCATTAGAAACCCTTGAAGACCCCTCAGTTCAACAACGTATTACTGAAAATCACGAAAAAAGAGTTGCTCGCTTCAAAAAGAAGAAACGCAGAAATGCACTTCTTACTGATACAGAAGGCTTTTGTGAGTTTGGCGATCTAGATGAAATTTATGACGAAGCCGAAGGTGGCGGTGCTTGTGTCACGTGTTATAAATAACACCTAATAACGTCTTACCACTTCAACTAATTCCGTAATATTTTCTTTTGTAATGTCTAAAGGAAAACTTATACGTAGCGTTTTTTCCGCCTCTTCTCTAGATAAACTAATAGCGGTTAAGACATGTGATGCCTCTATCTCCTTAGACGAACAAGCAGAACCTTGTGCAAGGCAAAACAAGTTTTCATTTTCTCGAATTAGTTGAGCAACATTTGTTGAAAAAAGCGTCAAAGATAGGCAACTCGACAACGAGAAGTTAGAACCATTTCTTTTGTACTCAACCCTACACCTATCTAACTCAGCTAATAAAAACTCACTAGCTTTAGTTTTTTTAAAATCTTCGTAATAACGAGGAAAGTTTTTTATCGCACTAGAAAACCCTGAAATTAAAGGAGATGCGACTGTGCCGCCCCTAACCCCATTCTCCTGACCAGCCCCATGAATAACAGGCGTTAACTCTCTATTGCGTAGATCTCTAATATAAACTGCCCCTATGCCTTTAGGGCCGCCGATTTTGTGCGCCGAAAACGACATAACATCAACATTCAGTTCATCAACATCAATATCTACCTTCATGAAACTTTGCGCACCATCACTATGAAACAAAACGTCCTTTTCATTACATAATCGACCTATATCGCCAATAGGGTTAATTGTTCCGAGTTCATTATTTACATGCATGACAGACACGAGAACCGTTTCTGGTGTTAAGGCTTTTTCAATAGCATCCGTATTTATGACACCCGATTTATCGGGCTTAACATATGAAATCTTATATCCTATAGACTCCAAGTAATTACAGATTGAAAATATACATTTATGCTCTATTTCTGTAGTGACTATATGTTTGCTGTCACTAGATGATAGATTAGGAAGCAAGCTCTTAAACGCAATGTTATTAGACTCTGTAGCCCCACTAGTAAATACTATTTCACTAGGGTAAGCACCTATCTCACCCGCTAGTTGCCCGCGAACTTTGTCTACAGATAAGGCTACCTCTTCACCTAATTTGTGACTAGACGAAGAGTTCGCATACGAAGAATTAAAGGCTTCAGCTATCGCAACCTTTACTTCGGGTAGAACTGGATAAGATGCAGCCGTATCAAAATAAATCATCAAAAATTAATTGTGCACGTAATCTGAAAATAAGCCTACCTATTATGCTTGATTTTATTGGAAATAACGCAGGAAGCACCGCTTTTATTGAAAAGCTTCCGTTCATTTTATAATCGTAGTATCTACCTTGCCTGAAGGGGTCAATCAAATCAATAGAACGTTTATTAATTGCTAATAAAGAGCTGGAAAGGTCAGGGAACATAGTCGTCAATCTTTCTATGATTGCCTTTCTCAACAGGTTATTTCAAAAGGCGGCAAAGGGAGGCAAAGTAAAACGACCTAATGCCTTTACCGAAAAAGGACTCTATATGTTAGCTGTTTAGTGCCGTATTCTTCTGGATTCAGTTATAATGACCTAAAAGGAGTCGACTTATGGGAAGTATATTACACGCTAACGCCACGACCACGCCAAGAATCAGAAAAGAAATACAAGCGTCTAACCAGACACTAAAAGCCTTGGCTAAGAAATATAACCTGAATGTTAAAACCGTTGCAAAATGGAAAAACACAGGCCGTATTACCGATAAGAAAAGTGGCCCGAGCCATCCGCGGTCAACGGTATTAAGTGAATTAGAAGAAAAGACCGTGTGTGAATTTAGGCGGATAACTCGGTTTCCGCTGGATGACGTCTTTGTCGCTTTGATGGGTAAAATCCCCCGCTTAACGCGTTCAAACTTATATCGCTGCTTATTGCGCCACGGGCTTAACAGGCTTCCTGTGGACAAAGGCGAAAAGAGAGTCAAGAAACCTTTTAAACACTACCGTATCGGGTATGTTCATGTGGATATTAGCGAGATACATACGGCAGAAGGTAAGGCGTATATGTTCGTAGGAATTGAGCGTGCAACCAAGTATGCTTATGTTGAAGTTTACTTAAAGATGACGCAAAACAACGCGTGTCTATTTCTTACAAACTTTATTGCTGATTGCCCGTTTAAAATTCACACTTTATTAACCGATAACGGTGCTCAGTTTACTTATCGATTGTTGGCTGAGCACTTAAGACCGAGAAATAAAACACACCCTTTTGACAACGTATGCGAAGACAATAATATAGAACACCGCTTAACTAAATTTAGACACCCGTGGACAAATGGCCAAGTTGAAATTATGAACAAAGTGATAAAGAGCCATACGGTCAAAAAATTTAGCTATGAAGATCTAAAGAGTTTTAAAGAGCACTTAATGAGCTTCCTTTTAGTCTACAATTATCAAAAGAAATTGAAGTCATTAAAATACCAATCGCCTTATGATAAAATGCTTGAATTGTTTGCTGAAGATGCAAATAATTTCAAACAAAATCCAAACCATAAGATTGCGGGACTAAACAATTAGTGTGTTAACATTTGGTGAAATAGAGAAGGGCATTGAAAAATCAACTGATGTGATAAGGAAAAGAAAATTACAGTTGTGGGTGGAAGAGGACTTAAAAAGAAGATTTAAAGGTCGAATAGTTCCTATAGATATTGATGTTTCAGTTAAATGGGGAGTAATTCAGGGTGCTGCTGAATTACTAGGTAAAGCAATGCCCACAATAGATGGGTTAATTGCGGTTTCTGGGCTTGTCCATAATTGTATTGTTGTAACGAGGAATATTTCAGGTATGGAGCAAAGTAAGGTAGAGTTATTGAATCCATGGATAAAAAATGCATAACAAGTGACTATGGTGTCAACCTTAATATTTAAATCATTTTAGGGCCCCACATGGCACCATCGCTTACCATCAAAATTAAGATAATGATGAGCTCTCTTGACAAACATCGGGGGTTACAGATCAGACTGTACTTGACCACTACATGATGAATAAGCTAGTATGCATAATAAATACAAGTATAAGGTTAAAAAATGAATTTTGAACAGCCTAAACCAGACTCCAAAAAATATCTTGAACTGATCTCGGAAATAGAAAAAGGCATTATCAAAATACCTAAATTTCAGCGGGATTTTGTTTGGAGCATTGATAAAACGGCTAAGTTATTGGACAGTATTCTCAAAGGATATCCGATTGGCACATTTATTTTATGGCAGACATCCGAGCGAATAAACGATATTAAGAATGTTGGTAATTTAGATATCCCTGATACGCCTGACGGAACTAAAGTTCAATATGTCTTAGATGGTCAACAGCGTATAACTTCATTGTTTGCGGCATATCGCGGGGCAAAAATCCAAAAAACTGGTGAAAAGAAAACAACTGATTACAGGAATATATTTGTAAATTTGAATGGTGATATTGATGTTAACGATGAGCAATTAATTACGGCAGAGCCGATAGGTGAAAAATACCTGTCTCTGCATGATGTTTTGAACTTTGGCTACGAGAAACATAAAGAGCTTTCTGATAGATTTAGTGGTGATGAATTGGATACGATTAACTCTTATTCTAGAGCTTTTGCAACTTATGAGTTTTCAACAGTAGTGCTTAGAAAAGAAGATATTGATTCTGCTATTGAAGTATTTACGCGTATTAATACTGGCGGTCAAACACTTACCTTGTTTGAGATTATGTCTGCAAAAACATATGATGAACAGAAAAAATTCGACATGCAGGTAAAGTGGGAAGTTCTCATAAAGGAGCTTAAAGATAGAAAGTATGAAGGTGTATCAAGTACGGTCATATTGAATTTGCTTTCGTTAGTGCTAAGTCGCACGAAAGAGTGTAAACGAAAAACGATATTATCTTTAGATAAGCAGTTGATTATCGACCATTGGGATTTAGGTATTTCTGCAATTAAAGACAGTATTGATTATTTTAGAACTACATACCGTATACCTGTCTCCCAGCTTTTGCCTTATGATTCACTGTTAGTTCCATTCGCCTATTTCTTTTACTTCAAAAAAGATAAACCAGATGCAGATCAGAGAAAATATCTCAAAGAATTCTTCTGGCGTATGTCGCTTTCATTCAGGTATTCCAGTTCTAGTGAGTCTAGGTTGGCGCAAGATATTAAACGCATTGATTTTATCTTGAAGAATGAGCGACCAGATTACAGCGATATCAAGGTTGATCTTGACTCGCCACAGGCATTGATAGATACGAACTTTAGTGCCGGTAATAGTTATTGCAAGGCAGTTTTGTGTCTACTTGCATATCAAGAGCCGAAGGATTTTCAAGATAATGGAAAAGTCATTCTTGATAATTCGTGGTTAAAAGTCGCAAACAGTAAAAACTATCACCATTTTTTTCCTAAAGCTTATTTGAAAGATAAAACACCGTTAAACAGTAATAGTTTAGTTAACATTACATTTGTGAGTGATCACTTAAACAAACGTAAAATCGGGGCTAAAGCACCTTCAAACTATATCGGTGAGTTTCATGGTGAAAATGCAGATATAAACAAAGCACTCAATTCTCACTTTATCAAGATTGATGGTTTCGGAATTGAAAGCAATGATTACAAGACGTTCCTGCAATCCCGCGCCGAGTTAATTTATCGTGAGCTTAAATCACGTATTGATTTAAGTCATACAGAACCCGCTAATGAAGAAATAGCAGAGCTAATGCTTTCTGGCGAGAGCGGTACTGTTGAGTTTAAATCTACTCTGCGCTATGACCTCCGTGCACGCGAGGTCAATAAGAAGTTGGAATATGCTATTGCCAAGACAATTGCCGCGTTCCTGAATAGTGAAGGAGGCAATCTATTTATCGGTGTTGATGACAATCAAAATGCTCTAGGCTTGGATAATGATATTGGGACTTTAAGCAAAAAGAGTCCTGATGGCTTTGAGCTGCACTTAGTCGAATTGATTAAAAAATATATTAGAGGTGATTTTACCTCTCGTATCAAAATCACATTTCCTAATTATGATGATTCACAAATATGCCGTATTAAGATAGCAAAAAGCAGTGAGCCTGTGTTTACCACATTTGAAGGGCAGGAAGCTTTTTTCATTCGGATTGATTGCTCTTCACAGCCTTTAGAGCGTGAATATCAAAGTGTCTATGAAAAAGAGCATTGGGGTCATTGATGCGAATAAATGAGCTAGATATTGACATTGTTACACTACTAGATGATTTTTTAAATGAATAACGGGATTTGCTGGAAGAGGATGTTAGTGAGCAGGCTATTTCAAACAGGCTTGCTAGGAAGTTTGAATTAGTGTCCCATGGATGGAATGTAGATTGTGAATATAATCGAGATCAGGGTGCTATTAAAACCTTGAAATATGCATTGTCTGAAAATGGAGATATAGAGGGTCGAAACGTCGCGCCAGATATCATAGTTCATCGTAGAAAAACAAACGATAACCTCTTGGCTATCGAAGTAAAGAAGGTAAGTAACAGGGAAAACCGATTCAAAGACGAAGCAAAACCAAAAGCTTTTAGAGATTAACTTGGATATAAATATACATTGTTCGTTGACTTGGAAACTGGCGAAACCCCGAGTATTGTAAACGTGGTGTTTCATGATGGTAAGCAGTCAACCCTTAAAAACCACTCAACTATTTGATTTATAACAATAAACCCAACAGAACTCATAGACAAAACAACCAGTATTTGGTGAAATAACAGTTCTTTCTTGGTCGTTTTGCTTAAAAAATATGCTAACAAAATCAACCCCAGACACTGGGCAACTAAACCTCTTTCATTCAGAACTGTTTTCCCAATTAGACACCAAAGACCCGTTAATACAACTAGCCAACACTATTAACTGGCCAGTCTTTGATAATGCTTTTGAGAAGTATTATTCTAAAGACAATGGAAGACCCTCAAAACCCATTAGACTGATGGTGGGCTTGCTTATTCTTAAGCAACTTGAGAATCTATCTGACGAGCGTGTTGTTTTGCAGTTCAAACGCAATCCTTATTATCAATACTTCTACCCCTCAAGGGGGTACTGAAAATAGTGTGGTTATCCGAACTACACGCCTGATGTGCCTTGTAATGCGACCGAATTGGTACACTTTAGGAAACGCATTGGTACTGAAGGTTTTAATCTTATTTTTAAACTGAGCGTTGAACTGCACAGCAAGGCTGCACAAGAGTCGACCGTGCTAAAGAAGTGTTAGGTGCAAAAATCATTTTGCCTAAAAAGCACTCAAAAAGGACAAGCACTATCAACGCGATAAAAAGCGCAAACTGTGTAAAAGGCGCGCCGCCATTGAGCCTATCATTGGGTACCTTAAGTCAGACTTTAGATTATCCAGAAACCTGCTTAAAGGGCAGATTGGCGATGAAATTAATGTGCTGATGGCGACCGGTGTCTGGAATTTGAAAAAGTAGTTAGCAAGAGCCTATATTTTTTTGTTTTTGCAGAAAAGGCGCTATTTTCTCATAAAAAATGATTGGTTTTTTGTTGTAATGGGTAAAGGGCTAAAATCAAATAGAATTTAGCCGTTTTTAAGCTGATAGGGGTGGTTTTGGGTTTGGGTTTTTAAGGGTTGACTAAGTATAATGCGTCAATTATTGTATTAATTAGCATGGCAAGTGAATGTATGAGTCCACCACAGTCGACTTTGAAGAAAAAGCTTTCTATGACATTCTCAAAGCACTGGCCAAAAAGTATGATTTCAAATACCCCGAAGACAAACTTGTTGAGCTTTCAAAAGAGGTTAAATCTGTAGTAGATGATAAAGCTAAATACACTGATTGGAGTCAGCGAGACGATATTAAAGCTGAGTTAAAAGTAGGGCTTATAATTCTGCTTGCAAAATTTGGTTATCCGCCAGTTGATAGAGACGAGGTTTATAAAGAAATATTTGAGCAGGCTGAAAACTTTAAGGAGTATAGTCAATCTTCAAAGTAAAATGGCTAGAAGATATTTTTATGAAGTAAGTGTTTTAATGGTTATGGATTATAAGATATTTATTAAGATTGTAAAACCGTAGGGAAAATTAACTAATGAGTATTCTAATAAAAACTGTTCGTGTGCGTGGCTTCCGTGGTTTGAAAAATGTTGAAGTGGAGCTTGAGAAAACCACAGTCCTGACAGGGATGAATAATACAGGTAAGACCTCTCTTCTAAAAGCCATGCAGTTAGCCTTAGGGAGTCGTCAATTCATTTCTCAGGAAGACTATTTCATTCAAGATAATAATGTATCAGAGAAAATAATTATTGATTTATTGATTGTCCCTATCAGTGCTGATGGTTCACGCTGTGAAGAATTCTTAGAATCATGGGAAGAGATATTTACTACGGAACGAATTCGACTTGATCTTAATGAACATAGCATAATCCCACTCAGAACAATTATAACGTTTGATAAAATTAAAAATAGTTTTCAAACAAAGCAATTCATTCTTCAGGATTGGCCTAAATACAACCAAGAAGGCATTAATTGGTTTGATAATGATAATGGGAGTGAAAAAGGCTTTCGTTTTGGTGAAGTGCCATTTTTCTATATGGATGCGCAGCGGGATATTTTAGAGGATACAAAATTAAGGAATTCCTATCTTGGAAAAATGCTATCAAAAATCGAATATTCTGACAAAGTTATTGAGGATATAGAAGATCAAATTAAAAAGCTAAACGATAAGGCTGTTAATGGCAGCGAGATCCTAACTAATATTAAAACAACCTTAGAAGAGTTAGATACAGCAATGGGAACTGGCAGTGAAGGAATAGAAATTACACCTTTTACTAAAAAAATAAGAGATTTGAATAAAGGTCTAACAATCCATTATACCGACCAGACAGATAGTTTTACTATGGAATATCATGGTATGGGAACAAGAAGCTGGTCTTCATTGTTAACATTAAAAGCCTTTGTTTCTTTACTTGCTAACAATGCAGCAAATAAACAGCTAATGTTTTTCCCTGTTATTGCCATAGAAGAGCCAGAAGCGCATTTACATCCTAACGCACAGAAAAAACTTTATGGGCAGATTGATGCCATAGTAGGGCAGAAAATAATTTCCACTCATTCTCCTTATATTGCCGCCACTGCCGAATTAGGGCAAATACGTAATCTTTATAAAGATGATGTTGTGATTTGTGGGCAAGTAGATGTTGGCGCTTTAGAAAATGAAGATGTTAGAAAAATTAATCGGCAAGTTATTAATACAAGAGGTGAAGTATTTTTCTCAAAAATGATTGTATTTTTTGAGGGGGAAACTGAAGAGCAAGCCTTACCCGTTCTTGCACAAAAACACTTTAATAAAACATCAGTAGAAATGGGTCTGGACTTTGTTGGCGTTGGTGGACATAAAAGTTACCTGCCTTTTTTACGCTTTGCTGAGGCATTGAATATACCATGGGTAATATTTAGTGACGGAGAAGGACCCATTGTGACTAGTGTAAAAGCACAATTTGTAAAGTGTGGAACAAAAAAATTAGAATCAGATTGTGTTGTATTTCTTGAGAATGGCAATGATTTTGAAAAACAGCTTATTAGTGATGGTTTTGTTAATGAAATTAAAAAAGCTATCGCCTCATTTGACGTTTATGATAATGAACAACATAGAGCTGCAAAAGAGCCTAGTCGATTAGTGGAAATTGAAGATTATGATGATGGAAAACTTTATGAAATTATCACAAATAGTAAAACACAATATAGCCCTGCTATAGCAGAACAAATTATTCAAAGTGGTAAGGCGTTGCCACCAAAACCAATGGAGTTGTTTGGCAAGATAGCGACCACTCTTAAAATGTAGGAAGGTTCAGTATGACTATTAAAATAGAATTATCCGAAAAGCAAAAAAAAATAGTCTTGGCTGAAGATGGTGCAATTTGCGTGAAAGCTAGTGCGGGAAGCGGAAAAACAAGAGTTTTAACAGAGCGAATACGCCATTTCCTTGGTAAAACCAATAAAAAAGTCCTAGCACTTACGTTTACCAACAAGGCGGGAGATGAAATTAAAGAACGATTAAGCGATATATCTGATATAGAGAAACGTGTTTTTGTCGGGACATTTCATGGTTTTTGTCAGAGCAGGTTAGAAAGCCATGGTAATTTGATTGGTTTATCAAAAATGCCTCATATATTTGAAGATGAAGCAGACAGACTTGAGTTGGTTGAGACAGCAATTAGACAAACGCCTTCCTATGCTCTTAAATATACGACTCAGGATCAAAAAGAACAGAAAAACTTTCGTTACCGTGTTCTAAATTTTATTTCAGAAGTTAAGCGTGGCTTGATTGCTGAAAATGATGTTGATCAACATACGGATGATGATAATATTGTTTTGCTTTATCGGAATTATCAAGATATTTTACGTGCACAAAATGCAATCGATTTTGATGACTTGTTACTTCTTGCATATAATTTGCTAGTAAACTTTCCTAAGATAGCTGCTTTATATCGTCGAAGTTTTTATGCTATCTGCATTGACGAATCTCAAGATTTAAACAATGCGCAATATCAATTGCTGATTGCTCTGACCAGCGGAGAATTCACCAATATAATGATGGTAGGAGATCCAAATCAATCCATATACCACTTTAATGGCTCTTCTCCTGATTACATGGATAAAAAATTTGTACATGATTTTTCCCCTGTAATCATTGATCTAAATGAAAACTACCGCTCTTCAAAGAAAATACTTAGTGCTGCTAAAAAAATTATTCCTGAAGCAGAATGTATCGCAAATACAGTTAAAGACGGTTTTTTCGATATCCAATCTTTTGAGGATGAAGATACTGAAGCTGAATTTGTAGTTCATAAAATAAAAGAATTAATTAAAACTGAGAATCATGATGATATTGAAGGTGAAATTACTTTTAAAAAAATAGCGGTACTTGCAAGAAACAAATACCTATTTAACAAGTTAGACGCCCGACTAACTGAATCCAATCTGCCTTTCCATTACAAAATGACTCTTGGTGCTATCAAGTTCGAATCTGATTTAATGAAAATATTCGATCTAGCCCTAAGAATAAGACTGAACCCACAAGATCGATTGCATAAACAGCGTATTTTAAGCCGATTAAGTTTAGCGTCTTCTGATGACATAAATCCAAAAGATATTATTGCTTTAATAAAAGATGATTTGAATAAGGGTATTGTGGCACTTGTATTTGCATTAAGTGAGGATGGAGTTGACCTAAAGAGAACCTTGGAAAAATATAGAGACGATGTAACTATTGAATATGAAGATGAAGATGAAAAAAACATGGTTTTCAATGATATTAATGAATTACTTGGGCACTGGCATAATTATGCCAAAAAGACGGACAATAAATCATTACATCAATTTAAAAATGCCATGGCATTAGGGCAGACACGGCCTCGATATCAAGATGATGGCGTTACATTGAGTACTGTTCATACAATGAAAGGGCAGGAATTTGATATTGTTTTTATCATTGGAATGGATGATGAAACTTTTCCTGACTACCGAGCCGTAAAAAGTGGTGGTGTCGAAATGATACAGGAGAAAAACAATCTTTACGTTGCTTTTACACGTGCACGACGATTCTTATATGTTACTTGGCCAAAAAAGAGAATGATGCCGTGGGGAGATTACAGGCTTCGTAAAATTTCCCGTTTTTTATCTAAAATGTAGGATATGTCAATAGCAACATATCTTGCTATCACAGGCGCAGTGCCCTTGAGCCAATTTCTCGTTGAATGTTTTCGATAGGTGCCAGTGCGTTTCTACGCTGATGGGTGTTGGGATTGCTTTTAGCCAATTCATTGAAGCCGTTTCTTAGTAAAACAGGTGGCTCAGTTTTATTTTTTGCTGCTAATTCAAATCTTGTTAGTAGTTTCATTTTACTCTCCTTTATCTTGATTTTATTGGAAATAACGCAGGAAGCACCGCTTTTATTGAAAAGCTTCCGTTCATTTTATAATCGTAGTATCCACCTTGCCTGAAGGGGCAATCAAATCAATAGAACGTTTATTACTTGCTAATAAAGAGCTGGAAAGGTCAGGGAACATAGTCGCCAATCTTTCTATGATTGCCTTTCTCAACTGGTTATTTCAAAATGCGACTTCAAAGGGAGGCAAAGTAAAACTACCTAATGCCTTTACCGAAAAAGGACTCTATATGTTAGCCACTATCATAAAGTCAAAGCAAGCAACAAAAGCAACACTACAAATTATTGAAACGTTTGCTAAAGTGAGGGAGTTTAGCAATGTAGTCAAAAGCCTGGCAACAGAAGAAAGTGAGCTTAAAAAACAAAGCCTTATCAAGAAAAGTGGGCAACTTATTGGCGATATTCTCAATCAAGAATTTGCTGATGACACCCGTAGCGAAACAACCATTGAACTGAACTTAGCCACGATAAAAATTAAACATAAAATAATCAAAAACAAAAAATATAGAGTTTTTAGGGCATAATTAAAAATAAAGAATATTAACGGGACACTCAAACTATGAGCACAAAATTTTTTACTAATAAGGATGAAAACACACTTTTTAATAAACTTGATGGTGTTTTTAAACACAATTTGTCCATCAATAATTTTGATGTTTTAGTGGGTTATTTCCGTTCATCGGGTTATTTTAAAATTCGTCCATTATTAAATAATGTCGATAATATTCGTATTTTAGTGGGGATTGATGTTGATAAAGTCACCAGCAATATGCAGCAAAAAGGCTTGGCATTATTTCAGGGCGATGTTAAGCAAACCACTCAACAATGGGATAAAAAATTTATCGAAGATATACAACAATCGAAATATGATAAAGAAACCGAGCAGGGTATTTTACAATTTATTGAGGATGTTAAAAGACAGAAAATCCAGCTAAAAGCCCATCCTAGCCGTATTATTCACGCCAAAATTTATATTTTCCGCCCCGATAATTTTAATCAGCACAATGCAGGCAATGTAATCACCGGTTCATCTAATCTTAGTGAGGCGGGTTTAGGCACTAAAAAAACCCCTAATTATGAATTTAATGTGCTGTTAAACGATTATGAGGATATTCAATTTGCCACCGATGAGTTTGATCAGCTTTGGTCTGAGGGGGTGGAAATATTGCCCGAACAAGTGGAGAAAAGCAAACAAGCCACTTATTTAAACGACGACATAAGCCCTTATGAACTTTATCTAAAATGCCTGATTGAGTATTTTGGTGATGATATTGAGTTTGACCCAAATTCTATTCAAGATTTACCCGAGGGGTTTAAGCGTTTATCCTACCAAATGGACGCGGTCAATGAGGGTTGGGGTATGCTCAAAAAGCATAATGGTTTTTTCTTGTCCGATGTAGTGGGGCTGGGTAAAACAATGATTGCCACTTTAATCGCCAAACAATTTTATTATCACAATGGTTATCCTGATCACCGTTCTAAAATTCTGCTGATTATTCCACCCGCATTAAAACAAAACTGGCAAGACACATTGCAAAAATTCAAACTTGATGATGCGGTAAAAATCATCACTAACGGGAGTTTGCATAAAATTAAAAACGCCAAAGATTTTGATATGGTGGTTATTGATGAGGCACATAAATTTCGCAACAATACGGCTGAATCTTACGACCAATTGCAAATTATTTGTAAAACTAAAACCTTAGATAATAAAGCCAAAAAAGTAATCCTGATTTCAGCCACGCCGTTGAATAATCGACCTGATGATTTATACAATCAAATTTTATTATTTCAGGATGGCAATAATTCTACCCTTGATTTTTCGTTGGCAAGTTTTTTTAGTAAAGTCAAAAGGCAATATAAAAATATTTTAAAATTAGCCGATGCAAAAGAAGCTGCAAGGCAAACTAAAATATTATATGAAGAAATTAGGCAACAGGTGATTGACCCACTTATGGTGCGCAGAACTCGCACTGATTTATTAGGTAATGAGCGTTATAAAGAAGACTTAATTAAACATAATGTCGTTTTCCCAGAAACTACACCACCAAAGCCTATTTATTACCAATTAGAACAAAGTTTGGAGAATTTATACGATGCCACTATCAAGAAAATTGACAACCCGCAGCAAAAGACAAGCGGATTATTGCACACCCGCTACCGTGCCTTACATTATTTAAAACCAAAACTAAAACAGCAATACACGCGGGCTGATTTTATTGCCGAACGCCTAGTGGCGATTATGAAAACGCTACTGCTGAAACGAATGGATAGCAGTTTTTATGCTTTTAAACAAACCTTAAAGCGTTTTATAAAATCATCTCAAACCATGCTCAAGATGATTGACAACAATCAAATCATCATTGCCCCCCAAATCAATATCAGCGACTATATTCTCAATGGCAAAGAAAAGGAGTTAATGGAATTATTGGCGGATGAAAGCCTAACTAACCCCAATATTATCACTTACACAACAAATGATTTTGAAGCGGGTTTTATTGAGGGCGTTAAGCATGATCATGAGATGTTGAAACAATTAAGATCCGACTGGGACAAAATAACTAAAGACCCAAAAACCGATGAGTTTTTAACCCAATTACCAAAATTTTTAGCAGCAGAAAACAACCCAGAACAAAAAATCATCATTTTCACCGAAAGCACTGATACTATGAATCATTTATCAGAAACCATCGTAGGTAGTATTTTTAAGGATAAAACTTTAGTGGTTAACGCTAGCAACCGTAATCAGCTAAAGCAAACCATCAGTGAGAATTTTGATGCCAATATCAAGGCCAAAGACAAGAAAAATGCTTATCAAATTATTCTAAGCACCGATGTTTTAGCAGAGGGCGTAAACTTGCACCGTGCCAACACGGTTATCAATTATGACACACCGTGGAATGCGACCAAGTTGATGCAGCGTATTGGGCGAGTCAATCGTATTGGGCAAGCGGCAAGCCATATTTTTGTGTATAACTTTTATCCCACCGCACAAATTAACGATGATATTGGGCTGGAAAAAAAGGCATTGATTAAACTGCAAGCTTTTCATAGTGCATTAGGCGAAGATTCACAAATTTATTCACCTAACGAGGAAATCGGCACATTTGGTATTTTTGATGAAAATATTCAAGCAGAAGAAAGCCAAACACTACCTTTTTTAGAAGACATAAAAAACTATAGAAGAGGCGATCCAGAAAACTATAAACGCATTAAAGACCTGCCCAGCAAAGTCAGAGGTGCGGTTAAAAATGCCACCCATAAAGACGGTACTTTGGTTTTTGCTCGTACCGGGGACAAAGGGAGTAGTCGATTTTATATGATGCAAGCGGACAGTAAAATTAATAATTACAGCTTTATCCAAACCGCCCAATTATTAAAATGCACTCCAGACACCAAAACCGAACCACTGCACAAACAACACTACCCACAAGTTTTATCCGCATTGGATAAGTTTCAAGGTGAAATCGAGAGAAATATCATCGACCAAACTCAAAATAAATCGCTATCTCCGCAAGATAAAAAAGCCATTCATTTTTTAAAATCCATCACCAACCTACCTAATACCAATGCCGATGAACGGGAAAAACTAAGCCAAGCAATTAAACAAACAGAAAATAAAGCCTTCCCAAACCTCACCAGAGACATTAATAAATTGGCAAAAAATATCAAAGGCATAAAACCGATTGTGGTGTTAGAAAACGTCTTAAAAATTATTGGGAAATACGATATTAACCAGCATATACAAGCCGACATCGCAGAGGAAAATGCCCAAGAGACCCTGCCAACTATTGTAATATCGCAGTCTTATGTCTAAAAAATTAACAAGCGAAAATAAGTTATCAATACTGAACGATTTTAAAATCCGCCGTCATTTTGATAAAAAACAAGAAAAATGGGTTTTTTCAGTGATTGATGTTGTTGCAGTTTTAACCGAGCAACACGATTATAAAAAAGCAAAATCCTATTGGACAACGCTGAAAAGCCGTTTAAATAAAGAAGATTCTCAAGTGGTCACAATTTGTGACCACTTGAGAATGCCAGCCCAAGACGGAAAAATGCGATTAACCGATGTAGCAGACACCCAAACCCTATTCAGAATAATCCAATCCGTCCCCAGCAAAAAAGCCGAACCAATAAAAATGTGGCTCGCCAAAGTTGGCAACGAGCGAATCCAAGAAATTAGCGACCCCGAACAATCGCTAAATCGTGCCAGAGAAAACTGGCAAAAAGCAGGCAGAAGCAAAAAATGGATTGAAAAACGCATGAGCGGACAGGAAACTCGTAATAAACTCACCGATTATTGGCAAGAAAACGAGGTCAAAGAAGGTAAAGATTTTGCCATTTTAACCAACATAATCCATTCAGAATGGAGTGGATTATCCGTGCAAGAACACAAAGCCCTTAAAAGTTTAGACAGCCAAAACTTACGTGATAATATGAGTGAAGCCGAGCTACTTTTTACTGCCCTAGCCGAACTATCCACCCGTCAAATTGCTGAAACTGACGAAGCAAAAGGGCTAGAACAAAACAAAAGAACCGCCAAACAAGGAGGCACTATCGCTAAAAACGCCAAAGTTGAATTAGAAAGCAAAACCCATAAAAAAATTGTTGATAGTAGTAATTTTTTAAAGCCAACCAAATTGATAAAAGAATAATGCAGTTATTAGATAACCCCTGCAATCAAGAACAACACCTTAATTTTTTAGATGAAAAACTTAATCTAAAGGGCGGCGGTCTACAAGAATGATTACTTATTTAGATAAAATTATAGAAAAATCAAATAATAAAATTAGTAAAAAATTTGCTTTTTCAAAATTTGATACGGTAAATATTTTCCTCATTAACAAGGCATTAAACCATAAATATAATTTGTGGTTTGAAGCTGATAATCAGCATTTAGATAAATTTTATGAGCCTGTTATTTTTGCACTCTGTGTTCATTATTTTGAAATGAATTATTGCGAGAATGAAACGATAAAACCACAAACAGGCGATAAGTATAAAGACAAAAACGGGAAAACATTCAAAGTATTAAATATAGAATATGATAATAGTCGTCAATGTGAAATTGTTAAATTAGAGGGGATTAGTAGAGGCAATACCGTGTTTGTTTCGCCCAATCTTAGTGATATAGACATTTCTTATATAAAATTATCTGACGAAGCGACAAAAAATAGTAGAACGTCAATTAAACCGATGTTAGGGTTTCTTAAAAAAACATTGGATATAACCGAACACCCCCCTTCTTTCCCATATAAATTTGCCATTATTGCTCAAAAAAATGAGTTTGAGGATGGTTTTAAAATTTTGGATAAGGAAGCATTTCCATACACCTATATTGCTGATAGCGGAACGGAAAACCAAAATATTCAATTAGCAGACTCGCAATTTTTTGTTGCAAGTGATTATTCTACGATACAAGAATATATTTTTGATGAAGATATTAAATTGGAACATATTATTTTTATTGGCAATAAATATAACAATCAAATTCAGCAAGACATTGATAGAGGATACTTTAAACAAGCCGTTTTTATTGGCGAACAAAAGCCCGATGTAGATTGTTTAAAGTGGCGTTGGACTTTATCAGAATATCAATATTTTAATGATTTTTCAGAAGGTAAAATTGATGCTATCACAGTTAAAAATGATATTTTAAGCGAGTTAATAGAAAAATTTATTAGTCATGTAAAACAAATAGAACGAGATAATACTGTTGATTTGCAAACAAGAATATTGCCTTACATCTCTTATATTTTCTCACTGGTTATCCCAACAGAGAGTAGTCGTTTAAGAAATAGAATAGACGATTTAAAATATAGTTTTAAAAAGCGAGTAGAGCAAGTATTAAAGGATGAGTTGTGTGGCTTTGATGTGGACTACACGAAATACTGTGCTAATTTTGTTGATGATTATAATGAAATTTTAGCACAATTTTATTTTGAGAATAACGCCAAAACACAAGAATTAAAACAACTATCAGAAACAAATTATTTATTAGCGCCAGAGCGACAAACTTTAGAAGTTTGGCAAGATGAGATTAAAAAGTTAAATTGGCAAAAAGTAAAAATTATCTCTTTAAATGGTTTAAAAAAGATACCTAAACAAAAATATATCGCAGTTTTATCAATCAAAGATTATGATTTTTATTGCAATTTAAAAAATAGTGGTTGCAGTATTCGATGGCTACTATATGAGCAGGAGCAAAAACAATACGAAGGATTTGTTAGAAAATATGATAATGAGCTAAGCGCTGAACTCAATTCAAAAGATAGAAAAAAATTAACGGATATTGATTATCCCAAGAAGGTGCAAGAGGAACAAACTGATGAATTAATAAATAGAATCTTTAATAGCAAAAACAATAAAAGTGAATATGCCACAACTTATCAAGACCATATAAATAAAAAGATTGTTTTTAGCGATGACAGTGATGTGGAATTAGCAACAAATAGCAGCGTAATATTGATTGATAGCCATAATAAGCCTAGCAAGTACAAAGTGGCTGATTTAAGTGTTGATGACAAAATAAGGGTGTATGAAAACCAGCATAAAGAAATATTATTTGATGAGCTTATTAAGCAGAATGATGATAAATTTAATGAAATCCTCGACCATTCTAAATTATGGAAGAAAAAACTAAAAGATTATTGTATCAGTGATGGAATAACACAAGAGGTAGCAACTTTATGCAGGGTGGAATTTTCAACCGTTGAGGGATGGTTGAAAAAATCAAATGCTAAATTTCCAAAGGACATTACACCATTAGAGAATATTTTGAGTGATGATTATCGGGCAATATGTAACAGCAATAGAAAATATAATAGTATTATGATTGTCTTAGGTAGAGATTTAAGTGATGAAATATCAGATTATATTATGCATAAAACAAAAGGCAAATTGTTAGGGAAATTTGATGATGAGTCTATTAAAAATATATCAGAGCATAATATGCCTATTAAAGTTATTAAAAAAATAGATATTATTTAATGCAACATACAATTATGGAAAAAGAAGAAGTAGAAATATTTACAGACACCATAAAAGAGCAATTATTAGGACCAGGTTCTGATGTATTTTTTGGCAAAAAAGAGACGGAAATTATTGCTGATTTTCCACTTAAGCGCTATTACACAGGGATTTTGTATCCAGATAAGACTTTAGCAACACAGGGTGAAAAAGATACAGAAATTGTAGATGAAAGTGAAATGACTAACATTGAAAATGAGTTAGAAAATCAATTAGATTTAGCCGATGACAATACCGAAAATAGCAAGGAAGGAGACTGTAAATATTTCTGTGTAACTGCCAGAATTAAATATAATCCTTCAAGCGCTCTTCAAACTCAATACTAAAGCGGTTGAGGGCAGGTTTCCAGTTTCTTATCGGCATCGTCCATTTTTTTGATGCCTGTTGAATTGCCAAGTATACAACCTTTTGTGCGGACTCATCACTTGGAAAAAGCTTGCGCTTCTTGATAGCCTTACGAATAACGCTATTCAGTGATTCAATGGCATTGGTGGTATAGATGGCCTTACGGATATCCTGAGGATACATAAATAAAGTATTCAAATTTTCCCAGTGCTTATGCCATGAGCGACTAATTTGAGGGTATTTATCATCCCAGTCTTCCGCAAACTGGCACAGCGCCTGTTGAGCCTCTTGTTCGGTGATAGACTGGTAGATACGCTTAAGGTCTGTGGAAACGGCCTTGTAATCTTTGTAAGGGACATATTTCATGCTATTGCGCACCATGTGTACGATACAAAGTTGAATTTGGGTGTTTGGGTAGACGCTGCTTATGGCATCAGGGAAGCCTATTAAGCCATCAACGCAGGCAATTAGAATATCTTTTACCCCGCGATTTTGAAGCTCAGTTAGGACATTGAGCCAAAACTTTGCACCCTCGTTTTCTGATATCCACATACCCAGTAACTCTTTATGCCCTTCCATATTGACCCCTAAAGCCAGGTAAATAGCCT
>JACERO010000069.1 GCA_013911135.1 Candidatus Nitrosopumilus sp.
GTCGAAAATAGACCCTACTTTTCGTCACACTATCTGCCAGTTTGATCGGATCAACATCAGGCACAACTTAGGAATGGGCGATTTAGAAATATTCTTTGTTATTTGTTCCAACTGACGGGGTATTACCATTTAGAATAGTCCATAATAGAAACGAATATGGATTCCAAAGATGTTATAGATAATGTAAATGCATTATTGAAACTCGGGGTGGGGGATCCATACAGACTAGAGCATATCAAACAAGCATACATGCTAAACAGCACTATTTGGAAGAGTGATGACAAATACCTAGAACAACTAAGAGAGAAATACTTAGTCAAACATCGTATAGACCAACCAGACATAGAACCAGAAATTGATGAAAAGACGGAAAGTGAGTCTGAAGATAGGGACCTGATTCATTGCTGGAAATGTGGAAAAAAGAGTCCAACAAGAGCTAATTTTTGCATGATTTGTGGCTCTTCTATTTTTGAAGTTGGTGCAGAACCTAAAACAGCTGATGTGCAAATGCCATCTACTCGATCAAAAAACCAGACAAAAAGGATTGGATTAAAACTTCCCATTTTAATTGGCATTCCTGTTTTAATTTTGATAATAATTGGTGGCGCATATAGCCAAGGCTTTTTGGATAATTCGCTAGAAAGACAGAGTACAGAAGATTCAACAAGTGAGGTATCTACTGAAGATAATTCAAAATGTGGTCCAGGAACGGTCTTTGATCCGAATGCTAATTCATGTGTTTTAGATAAATGAAAACAAGAATTAAAAAAAGATTTCAAATTAGTTAGTTAAAATTGGATAAAGTTAACAAAAATTTGTGAGAGCAAGATTTAATGGAAAATGCGTAGAATGTGGAGGAGAAATTAAAGTGGGCAAAGAGATCATAAAAAACTCTAAAGAAAAATGGGTTCACAAGGCATGCTCAGATTTAGAAGATGAATTACTATAAATCATAAAGTTGGAACAAATTAGTAACAAAGTTTTAAAGGGCTTGCAAAAAAAGGAGAATAGATGAATACAAAATCAAGTATATTTTTGATTACATCAATTATGACAGCATTTGCCATAACGTTGATCCCAGGAGATATTTCTGCTGAAACCAGTCAAAATATCATTACTGTGACTCCAATTAATGAAGAGATAAGTTTGCGACAGACAGTCACCACAATGAGTATTCCTCAAGACAATAAATTTCCTTGGGGAACAGTAATAGGAGCAGCATCAGATTATGTTGAAAGATATCCAGTTATCATCCAATTTTACAAGGGAGAAGATCCAGTTCACTTTTCACAAGTTGATGTAAAAGGAGATGGCTCTTATGAATACAAATTCAGAGTTAGAAGTCTTGATACAGCCACAGGAGAGGCGGTAAATGTCTTTGAAGGAGATTATACTGTAAAAATATTTAGAATAATTTCCAACACCAATCAAATAGTTTAGAGTCAATAATATTTTCTAAATTTACAAAATTATTCATAGAATTCATATACCAAATAAGTTGCTGAAGAGCTAGAAAATGAGTAAGAATTTTTGGCACGATATTGAATCAGGAGTAGACATTCCTGAAATCATCAATGTAATTATAGAGATTCCAAAAGGATCAATGAACAAATATGAATATGACAAAAAGCACAATATGATAAAGCTTGACAGAGTATTATTTTCACCATTTCATTATCCAGGAGATTACGGACTAGTACCTCAAACGTTATCTGAGGATGGTGACCCACTTGATGCACTAGTACTTGTAACTAATCCTACATATCCAGGAATTCTCATTGAAGCAAGGCCAATAGGATTACTTCAGATGAAAGATGATGGAGAACCAGATGACAAAATTATTTGTGTATCAACAAATGATCCTAGATATCTACATACTACAGACATTACAAATATTGAGGATCACTATCGCTCAGAGATTGCACACTTTTTCCAAGTTTACAAAGATTTGGAAGGAAAAAAAGTAGAAATTTTAGGGTGGGGAACTGCAAAAGATGCAAAATCAGTAATTATTGATTCTGTTAAGAGATACAAGGATACTCTAAAAAAATACTAGCATGCCAAAAGAATGTGAACACTTTTCTTAAGAAAAAAAAGGAATTTCTCCAAACACAAAGAGTTGTGAAGAGTGTGAAAAAGAACATCTGCCAGTAGTTGCCATTAGAATGTGTTTAACATGTGGACATGTTGGTTGCTGTGATTCATCAATTGGAAAACATGCAACAAAGCACTTTCAAGAAACTGGGCATTCAGTAATGAAAGCAATTCCAGGAGATATTTGGAGGTGGTGCTATCTTCATGAAGAATATTATTGAGTTGGAGACAAGCAGGTAATAGTAATTTTTTGGAAGGTATTGATTTTTTAATAGTTAGAAAAGGATATCATCAAATGGTAGAATATCAGCTTGGAGGATGGGATTTATCAGAACTGGTAAAGAATCCAAAGAGCCAAGCATTTCAAAAACAAATTAAAGAATTAGAAAATCAGGCAAAAAAGTTTGAAAAAATAAAATTAAAACTAGATCCTAAAATGTCTTCAAAAAAATTTATGAGTATTCTACAAGATGTTGAAAAAATTTCTGAGAAGATGAGCAAAATTGGAGGATATGCATCATTATCATATTCTTCAGATACTCAATCAGATGAAGCAACGTCCCTAATGACAAAGATGTCAAAATTAGGTTCTGAGATTTCTAACAAGATTTTATTTTTTGATTTATGGTGGAAAACACAAGTAGACAAGAAAAATGCAAAGAGACTCATCAAAGATGCAGGAGAACTCACAGAATATTTGTCACACAAAAGACTATTTGCAAAATATGCTCTTAGTGAACCTGAAGAAAGAATCATCAATACATTAGATGTTACAGGCATATCTGCACTTGTAAAACTGTATGACAAGATAACAAATGCTTATGAATACAAAATGAAAATAGAAAGCGAAACAAAAAAGATGACAAGAGAGGAACTCACAAACTATGTACGAAGTACAAGCCCAAAGATTCGTGAGACTGCCTACAAAACCATTCTAACAAAATATACTGAAAACAAAGGAGTGATAGGTGAGATATACCAAAACATTGTTCTTAATTGGAGAGATGAGGGCATCGAAATAAGAGGATATGATTCTCCAATATCAATGAGAAACATTGGAAACAATGTAGATGATAAAACCATAGAATCTCTTCTTTCAGTTTGTAGGAAAAATTCTCCTGTTTTTCAAAAGTTCTTTGTTCAAAAAACAAAGATGTTAAAAATTAAAAAGCTGCGAAGATACGATATATACGCTCCAGCAGCAGCTAATATCAAGGAAAAAAATTACACATACAGTAAATCAGTAAAACTAGTCTTTGAGTCATTTGGAAAGTTTAGTGAAACATTAGAAGAATTTGCAAGAAAAGTTTTCAATGAAAACCATATTGATTCATCTGTAAGACAAGGAAAAAGAGATGGGGCATTTTGTAGTACTCTTACACCAAAAATTACACCATATGTACTGGTAAATTTTACAGGTAAATCAAGAGATGTTTTTACTTTAGCACATGAATTAGGTCATGCAGTACACAGCCAAGCAGCACAAGATAGATCAATTTTGGTTCAAGATGCCCCATTGCCTCTAGCAGAGACAGCGTCTACTTTCTCAGAGTTGCTATTGTACGATAATCTATCTAACAAAATTTCTGATGATGAAAAGAAGATTGTGTTATCAGAAAAAATTGATGATTTGTATGCAACAATTCTAAGGCAATCATTTTTCACAATCTTTGAAGTTGATGCTCACAAGCAAATTGGAGAAGGAACCACAGTAGATGAAATTTCAAAGACATATCTGCAAAATCTAAAAGAGCAATTTGGAAATTCAGTGAGTCTTTCTGAAGATTTTGCAATAGAGTGGAGTTGTATCCCACACTTTTACCATACACCATTTTACTGCTATGCATACTCTTTTGGAAACTTGCTTGCATTGTCTCTATTTCAGAGATACAAAAAAGAGGGAAAGGACTTTGTTTCATCATATATTAACATTCTTGCAGCAGGTGGTGCTAAAAAACCAGAGAAACTGCTCTCAGAATATGGATTTGATATCAGATCTCCAAAGTTTTGGCAAGAAGGTTTTGATTATGTGAATGAGCAAGTAAAAGCACTATCATCATTGAACTAGATTTTATGATAAATGGGGCTGACAGTCCAACGCATGTACTGCCAGCTTGTTCCCCGAACGGTTTGAATTCGATGTCAAAATTCAAGCAATGACAATCCGATTTAAACGTTTGAAATTATTTCAGGTCTAATTTTTTTGGTTTAATTTTTCTGATTGTACCATCTAGAATACCAAATGTAATTCCTAACTGATAAAGAAGATACAAAAGAACCTAAGTCACTAGGGGTATAACCTGTGAATCTATTGAGACCAGTTAGTAATAGTATAAGAACGCTGAAAAAGATAACAAATGCTTTTGCTATTCCATGAATATCTGTATATTTTAAAAGAACAAAAGTCATCACAGTAACAGAGATAGCCAATACAGTTAGAAATCCAGTATTCATTCCAAAAATCAAAAAGAGGGATGACATGATTTCACCAGTACTGCCTGCAGATAAATTTGAGAATTCAATTTTATTAGTAGATTCAAAACGTGGAACACTCAAAATAGCATTTACCAAAAATACGATAAACAAAGAAATTGATACTGTCTTTACATGATTTTGAAGACGTGGAAATCGCACAAGAATAGCTCGTCCTAAAATAATTCCTTGAAATATCCCAATGCAAAAAGCACTCAAAACTGCAATTAATTGAATTATGGGATCTTGAAAAACTTCAACAAGAAATGGAATTAGAGCCATTACTAACTAGATTTGATATAAGTGATAATATTAGCTAGTGGATAATGTATTTTCGTAAAAAAAACAAAAAAAGTTCATCTAATCACAGTGTTTCAAGATGTACAAAATAAGAATAAATTTAATAATTTCATTTCTAGAGAAGCAACCTATGCAAAAAAAGATACTTTTCTTAACATTAATTGTGTTAGCTGGAATTTCAACAAATTATGCCTATTCACAAGAAGTGGGTCTTGCAACTTTTCAGGAAACTGCACAAATAATCATAGACAAGAGCACATCTCAAAATGTTACAGCATCAATTACATTACAAAGTACTAGCATTCAAGAAATCAAAATTTCTGCAGAATTAGAGCAAAAAATCAGAGAAGATGAAAGAGTAAAGGCCATAATTTTGACTAACCAAGAACAATGCATTCTAGGAGTGGTAAACCAGTCATGTATCATGATAAATGTAGAAAGGAATCCTGAAGATAAGGGCATTATTGCTATTCAAGATTCTTCAAAAGAGATTGCCGAATTGTATATTGATGAAATTAACCAAGCATTGGATACAAATGCCAAATTCTGGGCAGTTTACCTCCATACTGTTGATGAAACAAACAAAACTCTTGAAACTTCAGGAGTGATTTCAGGTAGAGGAATAATTTCAGTAGTTTACACAATGCCTATGGAAGACACTAATTCAATGTATGAAAAAATTTCAGCAATGCTTGTTCCCAAAATAATTAGAGGCGGAGGAGGGTTCTATGATGTTGCAAAGGATTTATCGTTTGATGAAAGATCAAAAATGACATTTTCGTTAATTCCATTAGATTCAAAATCACTTTTACAGTTAAAATTATCAGTGGATTACCCAAACAAAGCTTCAACAATTTCAGATATTAGTCCATTAGAATTTCTTAAAATTGAGAATCTCAAAAGATCAGATTATTTTTCATTAGGATTTTATCCTTTGAATTCTATAATCCAAGTAGTAGTTCTATCACCTGAAAATACAAATGTTTCAGATATCAAAGGAAATATCATCCCAACACAAATTATAGATAATGAAAAGATTCCCACAGATATTACAAAAGAAGGATGGATTTTTGATCCTGACGAAGGACAAAGAATTCAAGGTAAATACATTTTTGGTGAAAAAATATCAGTAAACAAGGAAGACTTGAAATTTTCACTAGGTGGATCACAACCTCAACCCACAGAATTTGATGAATTAATTGTAGTAGTAATTATAATCACAATAGTTGCAATTGCTGCTGCAATGTATTATCTTAAAGGGTATAAAAAATAATTACAATATGAGTACTGCTGCTGCAAATACAGTTGTCCATTTACCATCCTTGTCACCTTTTGTTGATTGAGTAATGTTTTGGGTTTTGTAAATTTCGCCTGAAATAGACCACTGTTGTCTTTTTTCATTCCAGGCTTTGTCAACATCAAATGGAATTCCCAAAGAGGATGCAAGCATTTGTGCTGCAATATCTTCAGCATAGTCACCTGCTTGAATTTCATTTTGACCAAAAGACTCGTATTCAGAGAGATAACCATATCTGCTCTTATCTTTGGGTTGTGCAATACCTACTGATGCAGCACACATTCTATGCGGTTCATTGGTTTGATTCTTTGAATAAATTGTAAACGTTATCTGGCCTGGTTTGATTAGTTTTAGACCTTCTTTTCTAGAGATTAATTTAGCATGTGGTGGAAATATACTTGAAATCAATACAATATTTGTTCCCGCCACTCCAGCATCTCTTAGAGCATATTCAAAACTTGTCAACCTATCTTCATGAACGCCTTTACCTTTTGTAAGAAACAATTTCTTGGATACTAAATCTAACATTTCTGAATTGATGAAAGAAAGTTATTATTTATACTTTAGTTGAGAGAAATGTTTTTCATAATTGATTTAAAAAATTTACAAAATCATAACTTGTTCAAATACGTTTGTGATAAAAAAAGAATCAGATATTCTCATACAGAGTATTTTGAAACATGTATTCTAGTCGTGTTTTTTCTTTTTCTTTCTTTTATCAGGTTCCTTGCGTGTTTGGGTTAGAAAGGTAAATGTGAAAAATGCAGCCAATCCAATATTAACTACGCCCATGAAAGTAAGAATCATAGTCATTGAGGGAGGAGCAAATTGTAGCCCCATAATCAAACCCATTATGCCTGTTCCAAGAAACATCATCATCAAAACCTTTAGCCTATTTGGCTCGATGTATCTTATTCTCATCAAAGGTATCGAAATTGGGGATTATTATAAGCTGACGGTTAATTCAAACAGACGAGATCAAGTGAATGTCTTTTAGATTCTTGGTAACATTTTAAACCTGAAAAATTTCATTTTACTTTGTGCCAATGTAGCTCAGCCTGGTTAGAGCAGCTGATTTGTAATCAGCAGGTCGTGGGTTCGGATCCCGTCATTGGCTTTTAAATTTTTCAAAAATGAAGAATAATTCTAAAATTTGGCAATACGAATAAGTATGCAAAGATTTGGAACAAATTCAAATGAGTTCTGATGATTTTGAATTGAATGAAAATAATGAAAAAATATCTGTAAAAAAATCAACATTTCGGGGATTAATCATAGTGATAATTATAGCAGTAGGAATTGCAGCATTTTCTGCAGGATTATACACATCAAATCTAAATTCTAACCAAATTTCTGAAGAAGATCTTCAAGATGCAATTGCCAAATTAGAACTTAAGGTATTGCAAAATCAATTACCTACAAGCCAACCAAACCTCCCAATAAAAATTTCAGCAGATAATGACCCAATGATTGGAAACCCAGATGCGCCAATCACAATAATTGAATTTACAGATTTTCAATGTCCATTTTGTGCAAGATTCCATACTCAAACACTACCATTAATTCTTGAGGAATACATAGAACAAGGAAAAGTGAAACTAGTAGTAAGAGATTTCCCAATTCAGAGTATTCATCCAAATGCAGTACCTGCATCTGTTGCATCAGAGTGTGCAAATGAGCAAGGTAAAGCCAAAGAAATGCATGACATGTTGTTTTACAACCAAAATGAATGGAGTAGACAAGAAACTGCTGATGCGTTATCTTTGTTTAGTCAATATGCTACAGAAATCCAATTAGAACAAGAGACATTTGATTCCTGTCTTATCAATGGTAAGTATATTGAAGAAATCAAAAAAGATCTTGATGATGGAAGAGAGTATGGAGTTTCAGGAACACCAGGATTCTTTGTAGGAAATGACCAAATAGGATATGTAGAGTTGAAAGGGGCTCAACCATTTGATAGTTTCAAAAAAGTTATTGATGCACAACTAGATGCGTAAAAATAACAAGCGTTTCTTATAACTAAGAGTTTAACTAATTGATTTACTCGCATTCTGAATCAAGGTAATTCCAGATAAATTAACACTTGAGTAACTTTTTCATTCCCAAAATGGCGGTAGTTTCTATATGTACACTGATCTAAAATACTAATAAATTATGAATATAATATTCATGTCTGATGCTCCCAACAGAAAGATTCCTAGTGAAATGCAATTTCTTTTAGACAAATGGGCTAGAAAAGCAGGACTATTACGTGCAGTCCATATGGGGTTGGGATTCCTTACAATTGCGTTTTCAGTTATTGTCGCTGCTGGCATTTCAATTGATCTTCTTCCTTCTGTTGTGATACAAATATTTGTAATATTATCTGCAATTTCTGTAGGATTGTTAGCTGGGTTTGATATTGGTTCCAAAGCAAATCGAATGATGAATGGTTGGCGAATTCTTAATACTGCTAAATTTCGGTTTGAATTTGAAGAAGAAAACTTTGGACGAAAAGAACTAAATGACACCTATAAAGAAGCCGAATTCATCATCGGTGATGTTAAAGAAAATGTTCACTAATCTATTATTAAATTCGAAACTTTTCTAGAGACGAGTTATCTAATCCGATTTAATTAATGATCCTTAACTAAACTCTCAGGCGCAATTAATGAAAATTATGTTATGCTTTCAATTCGTAAGAACAAGCATTTATTAGACCTAAATCAAGGTCGCAAATATCGGAATAACGACGAGTAAGTAATGAGCTTTTTCGTTGTTGCTTAAGAGAAGAAAACAAAAATGACAGAATTTAAAGAATTAGGATTAAACGAGGATATACTGAAAGGAATTAATGATCTTGGGTATAAAGAAGCATTTCCAATACAAGAAGCAGCAATTCCAGTATTACTTTCTGGAAGAGATGTTGTAGGACAAGCTCATACAGGTTCTGGTAAGACTGCAGCATTTGCATTAGCAATGCTACAAAAAATTCAACCAAAAAATGGAATTCAAGGATTGATCATGGCCCCTACAAGAGAGCTGGCAATACAGATTTCAGAGGAAATAAAGAAATTTGGAAAATATACCAAAATTAGAGTAGCAACAGTTTATGGAGGACAAGGTATGGGAATCCAACTAGATGCTCTTGATAGAGGAGTAGAGATTGTCGTAGCAACACCAGGTAGACTAATAGATCATCTCAAAAGAGGTACAATAGAACTAAGAGACATCACACACATTGTTCTGGATGAAGCAGATACAATGTTAGATATGGGATTCATTGACGATATTCAATTTATTTTAGATTTGGCACCAGAAGAAAGAGTAATGTCATTGTATTCAGCAACAATGCCAACTGAGATTCTAAGACTCTCTGAAGAATATCTGAATAATCCAAAACAGTTTCTATTAGATGCAGACGATCTGAGTGGGGAAGGAATAGATCAATCATATTTAGTGATTAAAGACAGAGACAAATTCAAGTATCTAATTGATTTTATCAAACCAGTAAGGCATCAAGCCATTGTATTTTGTTCAACAAAATACAGAACTAGAGATGTCGCAAAATTTCTTCATCAAGAGAAATTCAATGCAGTAGCAATAGAAGGCGACATGTCACAGCACAGAAGAGAGCAAGCAATGGGAAAATTCCGAAGTGGAAAAGCTGACATCCTTGTAGCAACAGATGTAGCCTCAAGAGGCATAGATGTTCCAAGAGTAGAACTAGTGATTAATTATGATGTTCCAAATCAAGAACTAGTATACTTTCATAGAATTGGAAGAACAGCTAGAGCAGGTGCAAAAGGTAAAGCAATAACATTTGTGTCATATTCATCTGTTGGAGATTGGAATCTCATCAAACGTCAAATCAAAGTTCCACTCGAAGATTTGAATCAAGAAATGGGAATTCAAATTTCAATTCCAGATCCTCTAAAAAGACAAATGCCATCAAGAAGATATGGAGGTCAATCAAGGTCTAACTATTCCAGAGGAGGACGTTCTGGTGGATATGGAAGATCACCAAGAGGTGGAGATTCAAGAGATGATAGAGGCGGTCGTAGAAGATCCAATGACAAAGGTGGCAGTAAAAATAGCTACGGCGGGCGTAGTAGATGGTAATAATTGTAAAACTTAAAGGCTTGAACTGCGTAATTGTTGTAAGATAAAGTAATGATCAAAGGATTCATTTTATTAAATTGTGATCTGGGTGCTGAAGAATACATTGTAGATGAATTAAAACAGATGCAAGAAGTTCGCAATGCATATCTTACTTTTGGAGCATATGATGTAATTGCAGAAATCCAAACAGAAAGTCAAGAAGAATTTGAAAAAGCAATTGCAACAATTAGAAAACTCTCCAGAGTGGTTAGTACAATGACACTAAATGTTATTGTGCCCGAATAATTGTTTGAGAATAATAAATATTATTTATGTTTCTTTTTAATTTTTTCGATGATATCTAAAAGTTCATTGCGTTTATTTTCATCAGGAAGAGTTAGTGTTTCTTGAGTACGTTGTTCTAACAGATTAGAAAATGCTTTCTGTTCATCATTATTCATAGTAGAAGATCCGCGTGATTGCAACATACTAGTTAATTCTTGTTTTAATATTAGAAATGATTTTGGACCTATAAGCATTGGCGGAATAAGACCTTCAGATATCAATCTGGAAATTTCACGTGGGGTTTTTGTAGATATATCAATACCGTTAATTATTTTTTTAGAACCAAAATTAGAAGCATGTCCCTTATGTATTGCATTTAGACGAGAGTTTAGTCTTTCACGATCTATTGTCCGAATAGCAAGATTATCTGTAGCATGCTGTTTTTGTTTTAATAATACGTCTTTTTTGGCAGGAAAGTCAAATCTTTTGGATTAAGATTATCCATAGCATTTTTGATTGCAGAATTTCGTTGTGAAATTAAGCGACCAACACTAGCTGTAAATTTTTGTTGGAAATCATTTACAACATCACCAGAAGTGTTTGGATTTTGCGCAACAAATTGTTCAAATTCAGCCACAACAGCATCCATTAATGTTTGAACATCTTGAGGACTAGAAGTGATTGTTTCTAAAGTAGAAGTTGTATGAATTGTAGGTATTGTATTTGATTTCTTTACAGATAGTAATTTCTCATTCATTTCTTCTAGCTTTAATTCCATTTTAGCAGCAGCAATCGTTCTTCAGGTTTTCGAGATTCATTTTTCTTTGATTCTGCTTTTTCTGTTACTTCAACAAGCTTTTTCTTTACTTTTGATTCCGTTTCTTTTGCTTCTTTTACTTCGGCATCAGCAGAAATTCTTTCTTTTTCATCTTTCGCTGCACTCCTTTTTATTTCGGCTGCTTTAGTTTTATTTTCTGCTTTTTTCACGGCAAGATTTGTTTCAACAACTTCTGCTTCTGCAGCTTTTACTTCTTTTGCATTTCCAGTACTTGTTCCATCGCTTTGAGTTGAATTGTTGTCACCGTTACCTTTTGCTTGTGCCCAAGCCCGACTTCCGAAATAAAATATTATTACAGCTATCACAACATATGTAAAATTCTCAAAAAGGTTTGTATTTTCATTCCAATCAATATAGCCAGTTATAGTTAAAGAAATCACAAGTAGATAAAGCATTATTATTGCAATAGCAAATGTTTTTCACATTTTTCCTTTTGTCAAATCTGGAGAGTTAGACATATGATTGAAAAATGCCAAAAATCCAATCATATTAACAACAACAATAATTCCCAAAGCTACAAAAATTGCAGGGTTTGGAAGGAGTTTAGCACACTCGTTGATATCTGCAGAATCACTTGTAACGTTTTCAAGACATGGTATCAATTCAGAAATTTTAAATTGATCAGGAAGTACTACAGGGAGTGAAACAGTTGCGATTATTGCACATACATTAATAATTAAAAGTATTGTAAATATTTTTTTTCCTACATTCCACCTATCTATAAAAGATTCAGAAGCCACATATGTTAAGAAAGAATAAGGGTTAAAATAGATTTCTGAATAAAATACTAAATTCTTAATATAATATAGTAACTGAGATATTCCTAAAAAAAATTAGAACATACAGAAAATGATTAAGAAAAGATAGAAGTTGTTAATTTTTTATAGTAGAATAATTGTTATAGGGAGATAATAAAGATTATTTCAAATTGCAAAAAATTGATTATGAAGGAACAGTTTGGGTATTAAATAATAATAATCCTCAACCACTAGTAGACCATACTCTTCACATGTTAGAAAAACACGGAGTTAAACGTGAGGATATGGTAATAACTGAAACGCCAACTGCAAAAGTTGGTGCAATTGTAGTTGAGATTTGGCCATATGAGATTGTCATAGCAAGAGTTAGAACAACTCGTAATGATTCATTTATCAGCGGTACAGAATTTACAATTGAACTAAAATTAGACGAAGACGGAAATTATATAGATTATCTTTGAAAAAAAAGAAAATTCAAAATATCGCAATTGTTGTAATAGTTATTCTCATTATTGGATCAATTATAGCATACAATTATTCAGCAGATCAAACCAAACAAAAAGGCCTACAGTTTGGAATTGGATTAGATCAAGTTCAAGAAGATGTAAATCAGTTGCAGATAAAATTCTATTCTGAAAAAAATAGTTGGGAAGAAGGAGATATTTCAAAAGAAGAATTGTTGGAATTTTATGAAAAACATTTAGTGGAATTTAAAGAAATAATTTCAAGATATGATGAATTAACGCCGCCAGAACTATTCAAGAGTTCAGTTGAATTGTTAAAGATATCATCAGAAACGCAGTTAGAAAGTGATTCAGAATACATTGAATGGATAAAAACAGGAGATGAATCAGCTAAAGTAAGATCAGACACACAATTTCAAGAAGCTTTAGAGTATGAAATGTTAGGACTAGTCGAATTCTATTCAGCTAAAACAGGTGTAAAAAATTATGAGGAATCAGAAAAATTCAAAGCACCACAAATAGGTTTAACACAAAAAGTCATTCAAGTATCAGAGAATATGAAAATCCAATGTGAAAAAGAATTTAGAAACGAATTAGGAGAATTTGATTCAGATGAAATAGAAATTGAGTGGTTCAATTGTATCAATGAGGCTGAAGAATGGGAAATGGAGCATCTCCCTTAACTGTAGAACTTTTTATCCCAGAGTACTTTGCGTTTTAATTATTTTCAATTATGTTCAATAGTTCATTTATAGGAATAGGTTTGAAGATAATTTTACGTAAGTTATAGATCTCTAATGTGTTTAATTCTTTGTTAGAAATAATTGCGGCAGTAAGAACCATTATTTTGGATGTGTCAAAATTTTTCTGTTTTAAATCTGCAAGTATATCAAAACCACTGAATTTAGGATAGATATGTCCAGAAGAATTAAATCAAAATTTTCACTTAAAATCCGTTTTAAACCAATGTTTGGATTATTTTCTGAGATGTAAACATGTTTTTTAGAAGTAAATATTTTTGAAAAAACATCAGTCATTTTAGAATTATCATCAATATGAAAAATTTTCATATTTTGATTAAATTTTCAGCATTTTATTATAATGTATGTCTAATGTAAACACCAAACTTTTAATTTCTTGAATTCATAAACTAAATTAGATTAAGAACAAACATACTAATTTGTGCCTATACACAAATAAAAGAGTCAACAGCACATTGTAATAAACTTCTTTAAAGAATACAATGAAAGTGAATTATGGAAAAAATTTTTATGATTGTAATTATTTTTGCTGGAATAACACCATTAGCATTTGGGGAAGCATTTATCCAAAATGATCAACAATACACGGGGGATGATGGTGTACTTCACATTGTTGGTGAAATTAAAAATAATTTAGAAGCCCCATTAAACCAAATTAATATTCATGTAACTTTACTTGATGAAAATAATCACATAATTGAAACAAAGGATACAAGTTCCTTAGTAAATGTAATCATGCCAGGAATGAAAGGTCCGTTTGATCTTGTTTTAACAAATGATGAAGCAAAAAAAAACTAAATCATATTCATTGAAACTAGACTACAAAGTTAGTCCGCCAAAAAATCAGGTCATAGATATTATCGAATCAGAATTGTCTAGAGACAATTACAATAATTTGATGATAACTGGAACTGTCACCAACAAAGGAGACATTACAGCTAACACTGTGGCAGTGATTGCTACACTTTACGACAAAGAAGGGAATGTTGCAGCAGTGTCTAGAGTCCATCCAGAACCAGATTACCTAAGAGTAGATGATAGTGCATTCTTTGTAGTAGCAATTCCTGACAAAATTCAAACTAGTGAGATTAATGATTATACTTTGATTGCAGAATCAGAAGAATATGCAGCTGTTCCAGAATTTCCTGTAGGAACACTTGTTTTGCTAGTTGGAGCATTATCAGTATATATCGGAATTACAAAATATTCAGGCAGAATCATAACAAACCTGATTTCTGCAACAAATCTAAAGTAGGAAAAATTTCTTCCAATAGTTTTGTTTTTTCTAGAGGTGTTGGTTTTGAGAATTTCATCTGAAAAGTGATTGTTAGCATATCTTGATCAGTATGAGATATTCTAAGAGTGAACATGACGATTAGTTTGAGATAAGAAATTTTTCCATTTTTGTAAATGTCCAGTTACGCGAATTACATTTTGTTCCACTTCAGAAATATTAGTATCCAAATCAGTATCAAATAATCTAAACTTGACAAGAGGAACCATAATCAACCCACCTGAAATTTTGTCATGGTTTTTTAACATGGATAAAATAATTTCTTCAGAATTTTCTTTTGGATGCAGATCACCATAGTCAGGATCAAAATACCCTGCAATCAATTTTTTAGAATCATATATATGAAAAAAATTTTCTTCTGATTCTAATTTCCACAACATTTAGAAAATAATTCATGAATAAATAAACGATTAATCAAAGACAATTAAATAAACTAGGGAAAGGAGAAAAAGTCATGGTAATTTCTAAAGAGAATAAAGATTTCATTGATAGTTTAATTGACTACTACATTAGTGAAGCAGAATCATATAGACAGATTGCAGAGAATTTTGTACCAGAGATAGAATCTGTACCAGATACAGCATTTGGAATTATCACAGGATGTGTATATTCTGGATTTTTGCAAGCATATCAAAACCAACAACAAACTCCAGGTTTAGAAGATATGCAAGAATTCAATCAAATAATTAAAGAACGTGCCCCTCTAATCAAAAAAGCCTTACTTGATCCATCTAAGTTACAAAGTAATGAAAAAGAATCAGAAAACAAGGATGAACAAGATTCAACAGAAAATGATGCATAATTTTTAATTAGAAAGAGTGCCCAATTGGACACTCTTCTGTTGGACATGGTCGTATTATCGCAGGTATTTGAATACAGTATTAGTTGGCTTGCGATAACAAAAATTCTGAATTATCAGTTAAAATACTTACGTAGAAATCAGTAGTAAAATGATTTTCAAAAAATAGAAGATTAGTTACAGTTTAATGGTATTTGAGAGAAATGAGAGCTATGAAGGTAGATGGAAGTAAAATTATCTTCGGACTAGGAGTGTCCTCAGCTGTGGCAATAGCTGCATTTGCACTATATTTCTCAATTCGTTAAAGATAAATCATTAAGAAAATCAAATGAATCAATGTCGGCAACAAATGAATTCAAAATTACACAGATTGTAGATAATGCTAATATGGTTCAATTGACATTAATTGAAAATGTGTCAACTGAGCCAATTTCACAAAAACAAATGATCATAGAAAATGTTTCAAAAAAGCTTGATTCAGAAACTAAAGAACAAATGATGCCATTGCTAGAAGCAATATTGCAAGCTCAACCAACTGTTAATATCAAAACATATCAACAAACACAAATCACAATAGCAATGCCAAAATCAAGATATAACCACATGGGAAAGCCTCAAGTTGGGAATACAATTGAGATAGATATGAAAAAAATCTAAAGATGTGAATTTATCTCATCAAGTGTATGTAATGGTAAAGAGCAAGAAAAATCCTTACAAACAAAAATTGAAGTTTTATCTTCAAAATTTTTCCCTGCAAAGAAAGAGTACTCAGATAGATTTTCTAACTGGGTGGAATTTTGAATTGTGACCATAAAGGAATTAGGCAAATAGGTTGTAAGAAGAGATTTGCAAAGCTCAGAATTTTCTGTGTTGATGATGGTAATTTCTACAGGTTTTTCCAAATAGATAGAAAGAGTGTTAAGCAGATATCCAAATCCAAATGGATTTTCAGCAGCCATTTGTGCCTGAGATTCTAGAATTTTTGTAGTAATTTCAAGGAATTTTTGTTCTTGAGATAAATGATACAACCTAAGCATTACAAAAGCAGAGACAGAATTTCCTGAGGGCAATGATAGATCATAGTTGCTTTTTGGTCGGATGATTAGTTTTTCATGTTCATCTGAAGTCATAAAAAAGCTATTGTTTTCAGAATCCCAAAAATGATTTACTAAATGATGTCCCAATTTCAGAGCTAGTTTGAGATATTTTGGTTCAGGTTCAATCTCAAAGACATCAAGTAATGCGTTTGCAAAATAAGAGTAATCTTCAAGATATCCATCAATTTTTGCAGTTCCATTTTTGTAAGTTCGTAATAGCTTGTCATCTGCAAAAAGATTGTTTTCAATGAGAGAAATACAGACTTTTGCAGCATCAAGATATCTGGGATCATTTGTAACACGATAGCCTTTTGCAAATGCAGTAATCATTAATGAATTCCACGAAACTAAAATCTTATCATCCAAACCAGGGGTAACTCGAGTTGAACGAACTTTTAATAATTTCTCAGAACATGTTTTTAAAATATCTCTAATTTTTTCTTCTGTAATTCCAAAATTAAAAGCAACAGTAGAGATATTGAGATTATTACATAAAATGCTGTTTCCTTCCCAATTTCCACCATCAGTAACATCATAGTAAAGACAAAAGAGATCAGCAGCATCACCAAGAATTTCTTTGATTTCACTTTTACTCCAAACATAAAATTTTCCTTCAACACCTTCAGAGTCTGCATCATATGCAGAATAGAATCCACCTTCTGGAGAAGTCATTTCACGTAAAACAAAATCAAGTATTTTTTGTAACACTTCAAGATAGAAAGGATCTTTTGTTATCTGGTATGCTTCTGCATAATTTACAGGAATCAATGCATTATCGTATAGCATCTTTTCAAAATGAGGTACCAACCACTTTGCATCAGTTGAATATCTATGAAAACCACCTCCAATTTGATCAAAAATTCCACCCTTTGCCATTTTCTTGAGAGTTTTGAGCGCAAATTCGTTGAATTGTGAGTGGCCTGAAAGTTTAGCATATCGGAACAAAAATGAAACATTTACAGCATTAGGAAATTTAGGTGCAGAGCCAAACCCACCATAACTTGAATCACCTAATTGAAACAAATTCATGGCAGCTTCATCAAGTATGACTCGTTCTAATTTTGAGGGAACTTTGATTGATTCAGCTTTGTTTAATGTGTCAAGAAATTTCTCAGCTGATTTTTCAATATCTTTTGGTTTTTCTTTCCATGCTTGTGAGAGTTGCCTGCAAATACTTCCAAAACCTGGACGACCATAAGAATCCAATATAGGAAAATAAGTTCCAACATAGAATGGTTTTTGATCTGGAGTAAGAAAGATGCTCAATGGCCAACCACCTTGACCGGTTGCAATTTGGCAAACTTTTTGATAAATATCATCAATGTCTGGTCTTTCTTCTCTGTCTACTTTGATATTTATAAAATTCTCATTCATAAATTTTGCAACTTCTTCATTTTCAAATGATTCGTGTGCCATTACATGACACCAATGACATGCACTATATCCAATACTTAGAAAAATTGGTTTGTTTTCCTCTTTTGCTTTTTTTAATGCCTCATCATTCCATGCATACCATTGTACAGGATTGTTTGCATGTTGAAGTAAATATGGACTAGTTTCTTTAATGAGACTGTTTTCTGCCATAGTTAATCAAAATCGTTTGAATATTTGTACCTAATTGGGATAATTATTACCAGATACCTCTTCCTTCGGTAATTTCGTAAATCCTAACATTAATTTTTCCTAGTAATTTCACTTTTGATTTATGGGCTTTTTTGTCATGACTATAATCTTTTTTTTCAACTAGTTCTTGTAATCGCTTTAATTGCTCTAAAGTTAGCTTCTTGAATTCATGTTTGGAGTTTGTAATAAGTCGTAATAGTTTGACCCTTTCGCGATCATCATTTGTAATTTCAGTCATGAAATGAATACAGTATTAGTCCTTTATTTTTCTAATGAGTAACTGAAAAAATAATGTTAGGCATAATTACACACAAAAATGGATTATTATGAACATTTTTCTAAAACTAATTTGAATTATAATTTCAACAGATTTGATATCAAAGTGTTAATTTATCTAATTTTTTCTATTTTATTGATTCATTTGAAGTGCTTGTTGTAATCATGGATTGATGTATTTTGGTTTTTTGTCCGGTTTTGCAGAAAAAACAGCCCACATAGGAAGATGGTCTGTAAGTTTGTATTTTAGTTTTTTATCATTACGATAAACTGCACCCACAAAGTCAATTGTCCCTCCTTTCAAGAAGTCAATTGTTGAATCTTTATAGTGATGATAACCTATTTGATCAAAGTGTTTTGTTTTAGTCAAGTTGCTTGGGCTATTTTGAATATCATCTGGAATAATAAGACCACCAGAACGTAGTTGGCAAAAAAGTTCTGCCAGAATTTTTCTCTTTTCTGATAATTTTTTTACCTTTTCTTTTGTTGAAAGAACTCGTTTTGTATCTTCTACATTAAAATCTCCACATGCGATAAAATCAGAATCAAGTGCATCAATGTCAGTTGAGCGTTTTTTGAGAAATTTTGCTATATTTTTAATTTCATCTCTACGATATTTTACTGCAGAGCCTGAACCATAAAAAATATGAACTGTAACAATAATAAAATTACATCTATTTTTTCGAAATGAAGCCATGTAAGGAGTCCTATCAAATTCTAATTCAGGTAGTTTTGTGGCTCTACCTGCACCAGGAGACATTACAACTTCTGCTGCAAGCCCAGTAAATTGTATAGTTCTTTTATCATAACAAAAAACTAGTCTCTCGCTATTACCAGAAGGATCTGAAAACAGGAATCGATAATTTTTTCCTAACGCACGTTGTAGTTTTTCAATACCCCCAAGATCATCTTTTGTTTCCTGAATTGCAATTACATCAAACCTCTTAATAATTTCAGAGAGATATTTTATGGCCTTGTCTTCTTTGTTTTTGTTGAGATTTCTAATATTCCAAGTTAGTAGATGGATGGTAGAACGTTTTCTTTTTGGTATTTGTTCTTGTTTGATTCTAGATCTTAAATTTTTTAATTCTACAGACAGGCTCATTTATTTCACATAATATGTATATCTTAAGCTATTAAATATTCTAAAAATAGCATGTTCAATTCAGTTAGTTCAAACTGTGACAAATTTGATCAAATGTGAATTAACAAATCTTAAAATTTCGTGCTTAATTTTGAGCATTATGGAAAAAATGCGTGCAATGGTGCTTTCTGAATGTGCAAAAATTGAGACAAACCCATTGAAACTCACTGAAATAGATCGACATGAAATTCAAAGATCAAATGAGATTTTGCTAAAAATTGAAGCCTGTGGAGTTTGTCATTCACAGCTTCATGGAATTGAAGGAGATTGGAAAGATATTGGAATTCCACCAACCCTTCCAATAGTTCCAGGTCATGAACTAGTTGGAAAAGTAGTTGAAATTGGTGAAAATGTTTCTAAATTCAAAGTTGGAGATAGAGCAGGAATTACTCCACTGCTAGAGTCATGCAGTAATTGTCAGTATTGTAAAGAAGGAAAAGAAAATCTTTGTGAGTCATCAACAATTACAGGAGAATCATTCAAGGGAGGATATACAGAATACATTACAGTAATAGAAGATTTTGCAACAAAGGTTCCAGAAAGTATGAAACCAGAATATGCAGCACCATTGTTTTGTGCTGGAATCACAGCATACAAAGCAGTCAAAGCTGCAGAACCCAAACTAAATAAAAAAATTGGAATTTTTGGAATTGGTGGAGTTGGTCACATGGCAGTACAATTTGCCAAAGTGGAAAATTGTGATGTGATTGCATTTTCACGAACTCAAAATCATCTAGATGTTGCAAAAAGGTTAGGTGCAATAGATGCAATGACTTTTTCTAAAAACCAGCAAGAGTTCCTTGATAAACTAAAAGAAAAACATGGAATGCTTGATGCTGCGATAGTTTTTGCACCAGCAGATATCGTAACTGATACTGCAATAAAATCAGTAAAGAAAGGAGGATTGATTGTGATTGCAACAGTTGGAGAAAACCCGGCATTTATGGCATTTGAAGAAAAAACAATCAGAGGAACTCTGATAGGTACAACAAAAGACATGGAGCAAGTAATCAAAATATGTGACGAAAAAAATATCGAAGTAATTTCTCAAATATTTCCATTAGAGAGCGCAAATGAAGTACTCAAAAAATTAAAAAATTCAGAAATTGAGGCAAGAGCAGTCTTAATTCCTTAACTTTTGGCTTAAATATTGGGAAAATGATTTTTTGATATGAACTGTAAGAGATGCCACCATACAGATGAAGTACATATACCAAGTGACGATAGTAGTTCAATTATCAAGGTAGGTAGATGCCAAATTCCAACATGTACATGTCAACAGTATTTAGATCCAATCCAAAAAATTGATGAAGACCTGTTGTAACGATTCATATATCAAAATCTTTTCAGATTAATTATGGATAAACACAAACCATCAGATGAAATGATTAAAGATCTGGACAACATACTATCAAAACTCAACGCTATGGAGATTGTTGCATCAGATGATTATCAAAAAAATTCAATTAAAATTATGAGAGCCATAGTGGATGGTCAAATGCACTCAATCAATGAATTTCAACATCTAAAAAAAGCAATGGACTTGTTAATGTTACAATTGTTTGATGTACAAAACAAAGTCAAGAGTTAAGCTTGGTATCACTTATTCCACAACCAGTGCAACGATATAGAGTAGATTTTTCAAGAACTTTTTCAGGTTTCATTTCAGAACCACAACAAGGACAAGAAAATTTTTCTGATTCTAAACTTGGTTTTTCTGTTTTTCGAGTGACATAATTAGGTGTTACTTTAGAGATGTCATCAGAATTACAAGGTGGTTTGTAATGAGTCATTATCCTTTTGAGTACATTTTGTCTATAATCATTAGTTGATTCAAACATAGGTAATATTGCAAGATGTAAGGATTTTTCAGATCCTGATTGTTTGATCCAACATTTGAATTGTGAATGTTGAACAAAAAAAGACTCGTCATCAGTCTTTTCACAATCACCAACATAGACTATTTTGAAATTATCTTGGTCCCTAGACATAACCAAGTAGACTAGTTTTTCCATTGGAGGCCCCCATTCATCAAGAGGAATTGGTCCAAGAAACTCATACTGAAGAATTTGAATACTCAATGAAGGTATTTTTGAGCACTCTCTTTTCTTTTTTTCCCAAAAAACAACACTAGTACCACTAATTTGATCGCAAAATCCAAACTTGAAAAGATTAAATTCAAGAGTCATGGATTTTTCGTAAATGGCAAAGTATGGTAATCATGCACAAGCAGGATTTGGCATGATTGTAGTTGCTGCAAGTCTTGCAGCAATTGGTCTCATAGCATTAGGAATTGGGGAAGATGTACTCTTTGCAGATAATATGCAAAGAGACAATACAGCTCATTTCAATGAATGTAAGAAAAATGATTTCAAACAAGATGGTTGTGAAATATACTGGGATCGAATCAACACCGAAATCTCAGGAATTTATGTAGATTTAGATAAGTAAAATTAGAGGCCATTAGCATAGTCTTGTAGCATATTTTGATTTTTCGTTAGTTTATTCATTGCATAAAATGCACCACCAACAATTCCTGCTTGATAAAAGGTATACAAGAAAACACCAGAGAATGTAGGATCTGAATGTGTGAAGCTTAAAGCAAGCATTGAAAAGAATACAAATGTTCCAACAAAGGTTACAGTTCGATTTAAAAATCCAGTAGTCATTCCAACAACTCTTTTGCTAGCTGCTGCCATCAATGTAATGCTAGTAATTATCATAAAAGTGGCACCACCATTTGCTGTGACAAATTTATTTAACCAAGGCAAAAGTCCATCTTCTAAAATGGTAACATCAGGGATTACACTACCTCCATTTATGGCAAAGTTTACAGAACTAAACATACCACCAATAACAAAAATAAATAAGAATAGTTTTACAATTGAACTTTTTAATGGACTGCGCATTTCTGAAGGTTTGACTGCTCGCTGTGTAATTCGAACCCCGTAAAGAAATCCTACTGCCATTGCAGGAATGAACATGATGTTGATCAAAATTGGAGATTCTTTGTTTATAGACTCAATTTGAGGGTAGAAAATTAGAAATACAATAACTGCAAGAGAGGCTGAACTGCCAAATAATATCATACCTAGATATTTGTGGCTATTTGACTCAGAGTAGTTATTCCAATTGTACATTTTATGAATTCTTAAGAAAATCATTAAAGGCTAAATCGAAAAATCATTTGGTCAAATTATCAATTCTGTTTACCCTTTTTAGCAGAAATCAAACAGATCATTCATGAAAGAAGTAAAGTTATTAGTCACGATAGGCACCATTATCTTGATTTTTGGTCTAATCTTTCATCTCCAAGGACAATCAATAGTAGGACCAGAGTCATCATTCATGTATTCGAATCCAGATTGGATTACATATGGAATTCAAATTGCAATAGTAGGAATCATCATAGTTGCAGCAGGGATAGGAATCAAGATAATTAAAAGAAATTAGTTTGTTACACGAAGCGTAATAGTGCTCCTAATTTTTTGCATCTTTCTAATTTTAGATGTAATTATTTCATTCATTTGTGAGGGAGTATCTGTGACAAATTCTGCAATAATATCATAACTACCATAAGTTATCAAACAACTTTTGACTTCAGGGATCTCTTTTAGTTTGGAATAAAGTAATTGTTCTTCTCCAATTTCACAACTAATTAGCATGTAGGCTTTGTCCATCTCAATCACATTTTCTAAAAAAATACACTAACTTAGACATCTAAGGAATCATTTTTTCAAAACAGATCTCAAAAACCAGCAATAATTGGATCTGTGGGTTTCATTATTTCTCTTAACAAGATTGTTGCAAAAGAACCTCTAGATAATGAAACTTCTATGGTAGTATCATATGATGAATAATTAGTACAATGTATTGCAGCTTGTCTAAAACCACCTTCGCTACTTACTTCCTGCATCTCTTTTATGAAAAAGTCTTTGGGGGTAATTTCTTCTTGTTCTAGTATTTTAGAAATTTGATAATTAAATCTAGTTTTTTTATAATACGAATATCCAACAAACGGTAATGCTAGATGCTGATCTAATCCTTTCACATATTTTCCAATTATTCCATGAAAATCAAAACAAACATCGCTGGGTTGTGCTTCAAATAGATTTTCACCATCAGAAAAAGCTGAACTTAGAGACTGATTAAAGAGAAAAGATTGATAGGCATGAATGTAAAATCTTCGTAATGATATCTGAATAGAACGGATTGCACGAAGGGCATCACCATGTTCTATCATTTCTTTTAGAACAACTCTTTCAATATCCATTTGATATGGAACCTGATCAAAATATTTTTCATAGTTTTCATTATCAGAGAGTTTTTCACGAATCTCAGTATTTTCTTTAGAGTCATAGGGAGATGTAAAAGATAAAATCAGATCAACTGCTTTTTTGAAATCCCTCTGCAAAATGGCCTTTCCAATAAGATGAGTTACAGGTCTTTTTGAACCAAAACGCTGATAACCATAAAAATTTAGAATTTTCCCAGAGTCAGTAAAAGAAGACAAATCATTTGAACAGTCAGAGATTTTTATTTTGAAATGATTTGATATCATATCTTTTTTAGATAATGGTTTTTTTACAAAGCCAATTTTTTTAAGAGAATACTTGTCAGTGGAAAAATCATCAATTGCTTTTCCTTTATTTCCAGAGCAAACAAATTGTTCCGTTATGGCAGATGCATCTTTTAGTCCAAGAGACTTTAAGCGAATTCCTTTTTTTCTAAAAACATCAGATAAAGCATGATTGGTATCAATTTTTTTCTTTTTTAGTTTGTATACGGCATAGCCTTCTGAATCATTTATGGATTTTTGTGCTCGCTCAGAAATTATTTCAGATACTTGAAAATCTTCAGGTTTAATTCTAATTTTTCCTCCAATTCCAGTAAATTCTGTACTGTAAACAGTAATACCAATTTGAGAATCTAAATGCGGTATCACTCTATGGTCACTGTAACAAATTTGCTGATTGCAATTTCAGGAGATTGTACTCCAAGTAGAACTTTGTATGTACCAGGTATGGCATCTTCTGATGCTGTGATAGTTGTATGAATTGGTCTAGAAGCATCAGAATTTAATTGAAATGTATTAGGAGAATCATTGTCAAGATTGACATTCAAAAACTCATGAGTTGAAGATAGAACTAATGAAACAACCAGTATGTCTTTTTGTGATTTAGGATGTACAACAAAGTTGAAAGGTAGTGTTTCTCCAGGGGCAAGGTTCATGGTATCAGATTCTAGTTGAATTTCAATTGGTAATGGAATAGAAGTATCAACTACTCCAATGTTATTTTCAACCCATTCTGTAAACCAAATTTTCTCACCATCTATAGTAAAATCAAAGATTTGAGCTAAACCACAATCATCTAACATCATGCCAGTTCCAGGATCACAGTCACCCCAATTGGGATTCTTTGATGGAACATGATATTCTACAAGAGACTGAGATTTTGGATCCATCACAGAGATGTTGTTTGAAGTTTGTTCATTAAAAACAAGGCGTCCTTGTTCATCAGCGTCAATCCAATAAGGTCTAGATATTGGGGATTTGATAATTCCTGTTTGATTTCCATATGTACCAAGCAATGGTTCAGAGGTAACATATTGAGTGAATTCTTCAGTGAAGGGATCAAAATTAAAGAAGAAAGACGATGTTGTATCTGCTAACCAAATAGTTCCATCGCTAGTTACTACAGCTCCGTTTGGAGTAAGTAATTCTGGTGGCAATGCATAGACTTCAATAAAGTCAAGTAAAGGAAGAAATTGTTCATCAGAATTTGCAACAGAATCAAAATATCCATTTTGATTAAATTTAACTAAAACTCCACCTTGTTGGAATAACCAATTTGTAAACCAGACATTGTCATTTTCATCTATGGTAAAATCTGCAGTTACAGAATTATCAACAGGAGATGGAATACTAAGATAATTTACATCATCGCTAGATTGAGATGGATTCAAGAATGTAAGTTTGTTTCCAGTAAAATCATTAATAATAATTTGAGAGCCATAGAGTTGAAGTTTTTGCGGTAAAGAGTTTCCTTCAGCAGGATATCCTAATCGTTCATATTTTTCATCAATAGTTGAAAACTTCCACACTGAATCATATGCTTCATCAGTAAACCACACAGAACCATCTGGTGCATAATCAATTCCCCACATCATAGAACGACCTCCTGGTGGCCATAAAGGATTATCATACTCTGTAAATCTTTCAGTAGTTGGATCAAATTTTGCTAGTTTACCTGTATTTGTTTGAGTGAACCAAACATTGCCATCATAATCTGTTACAACTGCCAATGGATTTGTGCAGGGAGTTGGAATTGAGAACTCTTGAACATAATCAGTAGACTTTGCATTACCAGAGCCACAAAACTGAGCACGTTGATCATCAGGGAAATTGTCAGCTGGAGTTCCAGTTATTGTAGATTCAGGATTATCTGAAGGAGGAGGCGACATCATACTTTGCAGCCCAAAACCTGAAGTTACCATAATTCCACCAAAAAAGAAAACCACTAGGAGTCCTCTTTTCTTCATATATCAAAAAATATCGAGCCTTGTTATATCTTATTCCAAACAAGTGTGGAAATTATAGTAATTTTAGATCATCAGTAATTTTATCAATCAGATTTTCAGGAGCTGGGCCAATTGAGATACAGGTTGTTGTTCCAGGTGCTATCTGTGTATGTCCAGCATCTGTGACTTCAGACCATGGAAGATTCAAGTCAATTGCATGTCTTTTTATTTCTTGTAAATCTTTGATACCTGAAACTTTCAGGACAACTTTCTCTTGTCCATTCCACCATTCATCATACCATTCAGGATGAGACTTTCTCACATGCTCTGCACCAAGAACACAAGCATGCCCTACTTGTGCGGCTATCTTTCCTTTCCCCATATCTAAGTCAGTTCTAACAATAATTACTTGCTTGATATCGCCCATATTGTAATCAAATACAGGCTTGATGTAAAACTTTTGAGTTAAATAGAATGGAACATTGGATCAAATCTTATTTCCTTATCCTCATGGATTAGATCCAAATGTCAAATCAAATGGCTCTTGTAAACCTCCACTCCCAGGTGACACAAATTCATCTATGAAGTTGCCACCTAAATCATATCGCAAAACACTACTTGTGCTAAAACTAGATACGTAGAGATTTCCATCTTGGTCAAATGTAATGCCTTGTGGAATGCTCAAGCCACCACTACCTGAAGTTACAAACTCGTCGATAAACGCGCCAGTTGTTCCATCAAATCTTAATACATTATTGTTAGAACCACTAGTAAGGTAAAGATTACCATCAGATCCAAATGCTAAACCACGTCCATTTGAAAGACCACCATTATCAGCAGATGTAACAAAAGTATCAATGTGTGCACCAGTTGTACCATCATACCGTTCAACTTCACTTAGGGCAGAAGACAAAACATACAAGTTTCCATCAGGTCCAAATTCCAGTCCAATTGGAGAAAATAATCCGCCAGAACCTGCAGTTACAAATACTGAAACTCCTTGAGTACTAGTATCATATCGATAGATTTCATTTATAAGTGTGGATGATGCATATACATTATTAGTAGAGTCAAGAGTCAAACTTCTAGGATCAGCAATTCCATTAGTTGAATTAATTACAACAGATATGAATTGTCCAGTGTTTCCATTATATTGTAATACTTCATCAGTTGTACGACTTGAAACATAAACTAGATCATTAGTTTCATCAAAAGTTATTCCCCATGGATCATTTAGACCTCCAGAACCTGTAGTAACGTGTTCGGCTTCAAACTGTCCGCTTGTACCATTATATCGTAAAACACTATCATCAAACAATGAACTTGTAACATAGAGATCACTTGAAGTTGGTTCTGCCAACTCTAATACAACTGCAAATGCCAATCGGTCTTCTGCTCTTAGAGTAGAATCAAATTTGATGAAATCTACATCAACATTGTGTGGTACAGCACTCATACTTTCTATTGATTGTAATGCCCACGTATACTCATCATCAGTTCCCCATGCCACTAGTTGGTCATAGTTGTCAGATGTCTGAGTGAATGGTTGATCTGCATCATCTATTTGCAGTCTTGCACCCAAGCTTGTCTGAGTTCCACCAGTATCATCTACAAATGAACCAAAGGACCAAACATCAGATGTGTTTGATGGAGTGATCGTTACTGATGCCATCTCAGTTGGTGAGCTAAACCAGGAATAGTCATTGTTGTTAGTATCAATCTCTGCTTCTGTAAAGATAGATGAATGTGCTACGAATTTTTCTAGGTTTAGTGCAAATACTGCATTATATTCTCGTATGGCACCAATACCATTAAACGATTGCTGACTTTGTGAGTCAAATGTCTGTGATTCACTATTTAATGTAAAGACTCTGGAAAGAGACTGCACATGCAAGTCACGTGTCAAATCTTCATGTAATTGATGATATTCTAGACTAGTACTAGTTACCAGTACCATTACTTTGCAATCTAGTGCTAGATATGGTAAACTCATCTACAGGATCTATTTGAGATGTAGTGAGAACTAACCAATCCTCATTATTGTTAGTTGGAGTAAAAGTAACTTGAGCATTATTAGTTGAACTCCATGATCCATCTAAAGTTGTAGGAAGTGTATTTTCATCAAACAAATACTCTAGACCAGGAACAAGTTCTATTGCAGTAATAGTTACTTGGTCTGCAGTTATAACATCACCAGCATTATCAGCTTTGAATTGTAATTGAATGTCATCACCAGTTGCAGTCCACACAGTAAACCAGAAGTAGGTATATTGTTTATCACCAACTTCTGGATCGAAGTTAAATTCACTTCCATCAAAGTCAGATGTTATCAAATGAGATGAAACAGAATTAGTTCTAGTATTTGCTGTATTTTCAACACCAGTAATGAACACTACAACATCATCATTGTTTGAAGTAGAAGCAGTAGTTCCAATACAACTAGTAGCAGATGCAGCAAAATTACAACTGTTTTGATCTAATACTTGTATTTCATTTGGACCACCTACTAGACCCAGTATACTCCCAGATCTCCCAAGAAATGTGGGATGGTAGTGTTCCCAAATCTTTTTCAAATGTATGGTGTTTGGTGATGTTAGTCCAGTTACATCAGATATTCTAATTGTCCAGTCTTCAGGATCTTGACTTCCTCCACCAACATCATCACCAGTACCAGAATTTCTTGTATTTACTGTTTTGATAAAACAGTCACCAGTACAAACATCAAAGTCAGCACTAGCTACACTTGTAATTGTTCCAGTTGTTCCAGTAAATGTAAAGTCGCCACGTTGTACCTTAAAGTCTGAAGTTAGTGTAGGAGCATCAACTACAGTAAGAGTAAATTCTTCAAAGTCAATTAGAGATGGAATTCCATTATCAGAGACAGTTACATTGATGTTGTATACACCTTCATCTGCAAATCCCGGAGTAGCAGTAAATGTTGCAGTGTCATCACCATTATTAACTAGGGCGGCAAATCCTGGGAGTCCAGTTGCACTATACAATAATGAATCAAATGGCTCTACATCAGTGGCATTGATTTCAAATATCAATGTTTGACCTTCAGTGATGTTTTGATTTCCAATTGGAGTTAGAATTGGGGCAAAGTTTTGTACCGTTGCATTAAGTGGGAATTCAATAATTTGTGCTGCAAAGTCTTGTGATTGTCCAGAGCGTCCTCTAAAGAATTCAAGTGTGTCTTCAGCTGTTAATTGATAATTGCTAAATTGTCTTGGATATGCAGTACCACCACCAGCAGCATCAGCAGTTGCAATAGTTCCTGATTGTGTCAAGTTTGCAACAGGGGTTATGGAATAGATTTGAGTGTTAGATGCTGAAGGAATTGAGACTTCAGAGCCAGTTATAGAATCAATGTGAGTAACTGAGAGAAGGGGATTCTCTACAATATGTGCTACTATAACATCAGATGTGAAGGAGCCAGAGTTTGCTCTCATTCTAAAGTTTAACTCATCAGTGTTTGTTGGATGTGGCCATACATTCCATCCTGACTCATCTAATCCTGCTGCACCATTTCGTGACATGTGGCTTGATACAACAAATGCATTATCCCAAGAAGATACTGTGGATATAATTTCACTTTCAGTTGTACCGCCAGTGATTGGTGTATGTGAAATGTTGTTTTGAATTATCCAGTTAGAACCAGTAAATTCTACAACTGCTACATCAACTGTCGCAGTGCCAGATACTCCACCTCTTTCGAGTCTTAGTGTAGTGCTTCCAGTGTCAACAATAGTTGCAATATGATTAGCATCATCCCATGTTCTTCCAGTACCAGTATTAGTAACTCCCGTGATAAATGGAACTACATCATCAATGTTGTTAACACCTGGAATTACAGTATCAACTGGAGTTGCACCAATTGTGGTAACATCAGTATTTAGTCTTACAATGAATTCATTTGCGCCGCCTATAGGACCAGTGTATTCCCATACCTCATATGCAACTCGCATCTCAATATCAGCACCAGATGCAAGTCTGTTTACAGTTATTTCATTATCGGCAGTTAGTTCTATGTTAACACCAAGATCATCATTGTTACGGGTTTTGTTGTAGCTATAACATCAGGGGTACCAGCAAAGATTACATTATTAATTTTAACAAATGCATTGCTTTGGTTTACTGGAATGATAGTTTGTGTTTCTGTATCTTCAAACTCTCCAAATTCTATTATTCCATGCTGTATCGTAAAGTCATTTGTGGATGTTATTGAAACATTATTTACTGTAAGATTGAATACTTCAAAGTCAGATAGAACGGGTATTCCATTATCAGTTGCTGTGACATTAATTGGGTAGATGCCAGAATCAGTAAATGATGGAGTAATTACAAGTGTGGCAGTTCTATTACCATTATCAGTAAAATTAGCAAAGGATGGCAGACCAGATATGTTAAATGCAATGTTGTCAATAACATCCACATCAATTGCATTAATTGGTACTAATAACGAATCACCTTCATCGACAGTTACTGAACTAATTGGAGTTACAGTAGATGGGAAAGTACATCAAATTACACATTCTAGGAAATAATTATTTTTGTTATTTCTAAAATAATACACAATCATTTTCACAAAGAAATATTTGAGAGTTTCAATTGATATGATTGGTTTGTA
>JACERO010000003.1 GCA_013911135.1 Candidatus Nitrosopumilus sp.
ATTTCTTTATGAATCATGTAAAAGATTTGAAGATGTCATTGTTAGATCTGTATTATCATCAAATGTTTACAAAATGATCTGTTTTAGGATGAGTTCAATACACATTACTGCTTTTGCTACTTCTTCAGGTTGACCAATTCTACCTATTGGATGTTCACTATCCATGAATTCTCTATCTTTCTGAGTTTTCATAAATGGCTTTGTCATATCTGTATCTACTACTCCAGGACAAATACAGTTAACTCTAATCTTATATTTAGCATATTCAAGTGCCCAACATTTTGTTAGCAGAATTAAAGCAGCTTTTGAAGCAGAATATGCATCAGCATTAAATCCTTGATATGCTTTTAATCCTGCGTCAGATGAAATGTTAATTATTGAACCGCCTGTTTTTTTCAAATGAGGAATTGCTTCTTTAGTAAATCTAAATTGTCCTGTAAGATTCACATCTAAAACTTCATTCCACTCATCTTCATCAATCTCGTGCAATAGTTTAATCTTTGGAAAAATTCCGGCATTATTTACAAGAATATCTAATCTACTAAATTTTTCAATCGTTTTATTTACAACACTTTTTACATCATTTCTTTTTCTAATGTCAGCTGTAATACCAACTGCATTTGGAATCTCTAATGCTGATTTTTTTAATCTTTCCTGGTCCTTTGCTGTTATTACCACCGTTGCTCCATTTTCTGATAAAATTTTTGCTGTAGCAAATCCTATTCCACGACTTCCACCAGTTACTAATGCAACTTTTCCAGATAATCTCAATATTTTTTACACAAAAATTCGTAATTTATAGATCAACTATATCTCTAAATAGGCACAAAATATTTTATAAAATATCATAAAATCTTATAATTTATTATATGAAATGTTAAATAGTTAAAGTTCCTATAATGATTGATGCCGAAGGATATAATTCCTATCGACTAAAACTGCGTAGCCCCGCAGAACGAAAAAGGCAATCAGACGTTATAACGTACTGACCACGAGAGGAAATCTCTCAATGTTCTGCAGTAAAGGGGTATACGCCTTTTATTTTTCTAAAATATCTACAGATACTGAACCCATTACATTTCCATTTGGATTGATAACTATTGAAACTTCTTGCATTTCAGTAATCCAAATAATTTTTTGTCCCTCATATCTCCACGTAAAATATTCAGAGGTTCCAGTTTGGTGTGATGTACTTTCAAGCTTAAAATCTTCAGAAAAATCAAAATTTTCTCCATTTAATGTTATTGATAAGATCTCTGGGCTACTCCCATTTGGAACAAATCTAAAAGAATATTCTCCTTCATCAATAGTAAATACATCAGTATAGATTCCATTATTGTACAGGTCAGGATCTGCAAGAGTGACGTGAAATATAATATTACTATCTTCCTCAGATGGATCTAGTAAAAAAATTACTGCAAAACCTACAATTATCACAATTAGAATAATTCCAATTTTTTTATTCACTTAAACAAGTTCTAAATTCTATTATAAAATTTTTCTGCAATTTTCCTAGTTAATGTTTCCAACTTTTCTAAATGTTCTAATATCCAAAGATCATTTATCAAATCCATTATATCTTTCATTACAAACTTTTTAGGAAAATCGCATCCATTTTCATCCAATTCATAAAGTATTATGAGTCTTTTTTCAATATCTTCAGAATTAACATCTTTGTTATATGCAGAGTTATGTGCAAAATCATTTCAAATTTCTCTAATCTCATTAAGCTTTTGTTGGATTTTTTTCCTAGTACTTTCACCAAATTCATTTTTAAAATCTGTATGATACTTCATTATTCTAGACAACCAAACAATCTTTGTACCAAATGATGCAGTTCTTTCTTCATCAAATACAGTCGTTCTCCATAAAGGATAATCATTTGAATCTCGTAAAAAGAAACTTGATATTATTTCACTTAATCTAAGATCCAAGTCCGAAACATAGCTCAGAAAATTTCCTCGAATTCTATTAACTAAATTAACATACTCTTTGTCTGTAAGTTCTTTGGATTCATCAAGTAATCAAAACCAAATGTTTCATTCATAAATTCATGCCTAACAAAATACTTAAATAGATTTTTTTGATCGATCAAATTACTAAAATGACAAAATGTCCACTTTGCGGAGAATTATTGAGTGATAGATTCTTTCTAGAAGCTCATATCAAAAAAATCCACCCTCAAAGAAAGACTATTACTAATGTTTAGTTTTTGTTAGCAAAATTTTATCTACTGTAAATCAATATTTACCCCTGAAATTAAGTACATATTCTAAAATCTAACTCATGCCTAATTTGTCTAGTAAATGGTCAAAACAACCACAACCAGGCATTACTGAAAAAATTACTGATACTATCAAGCCTAAAGGCGCCCTAAAACCAAGAGTTCAGGATGGAATTAAAAAATTACAACTACAAATTACAAAATTAGATTCAATGCTAACAAACTTGCAAGAACGTGATGCAAAATTATTTCAAAGAATTGTAGAAGCAACACAAAAGCATGATACTCAAACCAGCAAGGTTCTTGGTAATGAGTTAGCAGAGGTAAGAAAAGTTACAAAAATTTTGAGTAGTGCTAGAATAGCATTAGAACAAATTGAATTACGCTTAACTACCTGCAGTGATCTTGGAGATACTGTAGTAGCAATTATACCAACAATGGGTTTGATGAAGAATCTAAAATCATCACTTGGAAAAATAATGCCAGGAGCTGAGCAAGAAATTGGTCAAATGGCAGAAATGCTTGGAGGCTTTATGACGGAAAGTTTCTCAGGAGATACAGCATTTGGAATTGATGAAACTACTAACGCAGAATCTGAAAGTATTCTAAAAGAAGCTGCGGCTGTTGCAGAAAGTTCTGCAAATCAAATGTTCCCTTCAGTTCCAACAGATACTCAAGAAACTACTACTACTAAATTTCTTTAATTCTAAATTTTTTAATCTTCTAGAGAATCTCTAGATTCTTTCATTCTCTTAACTCTACTACCCTCATCACCAATTATTCTATCAATTCCTGAGAGTCTATCTCTTAATGTATTGATGATTGTTCCTACTTGATCAGCTTCATCTTCAACTTGTTTTCTCTTAATTGAAAGATCCGCAATTCCTCTATTTTCCTCTTCTATGTATTCACTAACTTTCTGTAGTTTTTCTTTGAGATTCTTAATATCTACTGATTCTTCTTCAATGTCTTTTTCAAGTAAAGTTCTATTATCTCTAAGATTCTTAATCATTAAACCAACATAATCTATTGCCTCTTCTAATTTTGCACGTTTTCCTATTAATTCTCCAATTCCAATCTCACTTCTAGACTCTACAGATGAAGTAGATTCTATAGATTCTTCAGCATTAATATTCTCCTCTCTTCTTTCTTCTACCATCTCTCCTTCACTTTCTCTGAATTTATCAAACATTTTATGATTTTCTTTTCAATCTGGGAATAAAAAGTTACCATGAATCTCAAAGCTGACCATGTGAATGATTTTTAGTCAACTAAAGAAAAAAAGTGGTGATTATCTCACCCATATTGAATTTCTAAATTCTTGGTTAGAGTTAATTGGTTTTTCTGATTTTATGGTCAATTCTTCAATCTGAAGAAATCTGCTATTTTGCTCCATCTCGGGATTTTTTAGACTAGAATTCATAAAGAAAATAGCAATTACATTTTCCTCATCTATTTCTACAACTTTTCCAGAAAACACTACTCTGTAACTGAAATCCTCATCTGTTTTATCCATAACATCATTTGTAGAAATTTCCCATAGATTTTCTCCAACCTTCGATGCTTTACCATCAAAGATGACTATCCCTGAATGGTATGCTTGGTAATTTACATATGCCCAACTTGATGTTTTACCTTCAAAGTATAACCTTCTCTGTATATCCTCTTTTGTAATATCATCAGGCAAAGCATAATGTCTTACTTCCAGCTTTCCATCCACTACTTCTTCAGTAAGAATTACTCCAAGTCTCTCTTTTTGATTATTTTCTATATCTGCAAATGAGTAGGTTACAGATAATGGTGAAGCACCAAGCATCAAAAAGATTGCAATTACTCCAATAGTTCTGTTGTGAGATTTTATCACATTTGAGATTTGGTTAAATGATAGTTTAGGGACGGCAAGGAATCATCCTGTTCCTTAAATATCAAATTTCTCAAAAATGGCAAAAAATTCTATCATTTTTGTAAAAATATCAGAAATGACTATTTTGTTGAGAAAATGATTTTTTCCTTATCAAATTTTAGGCATAAAATTTCTTAGGATTTCTCTCCTGCATCATTTTTTGGAAAATTTCATCATTTTTCTAGCTGAAAAACCTGTTCCGCTTTGCGTTCCGCTATGATGTTTCAAAATGTTCCTCATAAAGCAATTAGTTGTATACTAAGACATGTCAAAACAACAATACAGGTCCGAAATGGGCATAATGGGTGATATCTTATACGTTACCGCTGATGGCGGTCGTGATGGAGTCATTGTATCTGCGATATCTCGCAAAGCCAACCTATCTTACTATGCAGTATTAGACAAATGTGAGAAACTGGTAGAAGCAGGCTTAGTCGAATCCGTCAAAAATGATAGGAATAGAGTCTTTTTGATTACTGAAAAAGGACTTCAGTTCTTCCAGGAATTCAAAAGATTCCAGGGACTCGTAGAAAACATGAATCTAAGGTATTAAGCCCATGAATCCCGAAATCGTACCAATACATAGAATAGAGTCTTTTCGAGAAGATGGAATGCTTTTTGTAAGGACTGATGGTATCTTCGAAACAATGGTTAAGGACACCTTTGATAATTGCTGGCTTAATTGTTGTTGCACTAACGATGCCAATACAGTCCTCATTCAGCTCTACTCGAACTCTTGATCTTACTCTTTATTCAGATGGATCAGCACATATCTTTACTCAGGTAGATGTAGATCCTTTAGAGCCTGATTTTGAAGTTAACCTGTTGGTTCATCTATTGACAACTTTGTGGCAGTTGGTGAAAATGGTTTTTTGTTATCTAGTGAAATAATTGGTGATAAAGTAATGATAGACACCTTTGGTTCCTCTGCTATTACAATTGATTATGACATTCATGACTTAATTTCAAAAGAAGGAAGAATTTGGACTTTTTCTCTTGATTCACCAACTGATTATTCATTATTGATGCCATCAAACTCTATTATTGTTGGTATGAGTGTACCTCCATCAAATATGGTTCTAGTAAATGATCAAACAAAACTAGAGCTAAGTAACGGTTTATCCGAAATTAATTATATTTTTGGTACTACAAATCTACAGATTGTAAATCCTGTACAACCAACTATGGATATTTCTACATTAGCTCTAATTGGAGCTCCTATTGCAGCAGCTATAGCTGGAGTAATAATTATAATTAAAAGAAAACAAACAAAACTTTCACCTGTCTTACAAACTGAAGTTATTTCTGAATCTAAAATAAATACAGACCCTCTTGATACTGAAACCATTTTCAATCTAAGACCTTTATTACGTGAGGATGACAAAGAAATTATCAAATTTATTTCTGAAAATGGAGGACAAGCTTTGGAAAGTGAATTAAGAAAAAAATTCCTTCAACCCAGAACTACTATGTGGAGAGCAGTAAAACGATTAGAAAGACAAGAAATCATTGAAATTACCAAAAAAGACTTACAAAATCTAGTAAAATTGAAGAAAGAAATGGAGGAGGAAGAATGAAAAATATAACATCTTTTGGTCTGTTGATTTTAGTTGCAAGTATGGCTCTTGGAGGCATGACAAGTAACGTTTCTGCTCAAGATGATACTACAGGTCTTCTAAAGATTGCAAAACGTGCACAAGAACAAATTCATAATCAGATCTCTGCTGATTCATCAGATAAAGTAAAGAGATTATTTGAAGAGGGAACACAAGAGGTTAATGCATTAGAAATAGCATTAAGAAGTGATAATACGGTTCTGCAAAGGAACATTTTCTTTCCGCTATGAAGATTTTCACAGAAATTTCTAGGCAATTAGTAACATCTGATACTACACCTCAAACAGAAACAGATTCTGTAAGAAGTGATGTTAAAGATCCATCAAATCTTCTTCAAAGATTGCAAGGATATGTTGACAGTCTAAAAACAATTGCTAAAAAACATAATGCTTTAATTGATTTTTCTGAACTTAATGAATTGTTTGCTAAAGCAAGACAACAGATCAGTGATCATCAATTTGCTTTAGCATTAGAAACCTTTCATGAAATTAAAGAAACTATAGCGGAAGTAAAAAGAGAACTTCATGAAGAAGCATCAAAACATGAATCTCAACGTGCTGAAGAATATGCTCAGAAATATCTAGAACAACTTGATCGATTAATAGAAAATGCCAAAAAACAGGGTGTTGCAGATGAGATTATAGAAAAACTAGAAACAGCCAAAGAAAATCTTTCTTCTGCCGATAATCCAAAAGAAATTATCAAGGAAATTAGGAAAATTATATCAATTAAGGATCAGTTTGAATTAACAAAAAATGATAGACTTGAATCTCGAGTTTTACAAGTTGAAAAAACTCTATCTAGATTATCTCAAGTAGATAGAGTAGATCAAGATGATTTAGATGATGCTCTAGATACACTTGAAAGTATTAAACAGCATTTGTATAAAGGTGAGTTTGATGCAGCCAACGATCTTCTAAGAAATTTGGCAAAACAATTACAAGAAATTAAAAATTCTCTTTGATATATTATCATAAACTTCATATACATTTTCTAAACAGAATTGAGCATGGCCTCTAAAGCGATTATAGTTGGAGTAGGAATTCCAATGATTGTCGTTGGTGCTTTGATGGCATGGTTATGGGCTCCAATGGAAGAATATTTTCAAAATCAAATAGAACTTGTTGGAAGTACTATTGGAATCCTAGGAGTGGTATTCTTTATTTCTGGATTATTCTATTCAAAAGAACCTTCAATGCATTAGAAACTCATTGAATAAATAATGAAAAAAACTACTATTATTAATTGAAAGTAAGACTATTTGAGATATTTACATCAGTTGAGGGCGAGGGTATTCTTTATGGAACAAAGACTCTTTTTGTGAGACTTGCAGGATGTCCTTTCACTTGTTTTTATTGTGATACAATAGAATCACTTCCCCTTGATTCTGGCACAGAATATACAATCGAAGATGCAAACCAACTAATTGATTCTAATCTTAAAAACCAAACTTACAAAGTAAATTTTACAGGAGGTGATCCATTGATTCAACACGAAGCAGTAGCATTACTTGCAAAGCATATTCAAGATAAAAAAATTCCTACATATCTTGAATCATCATGTTTTGATATTGATAGATTTAATCATGTTTTACCCTTTTTTGATATTGTCAAAATTGAATTTAAAACAAAAGATTCTGATTTTGTAGATGCTAAACACTATGAAAAATTAATAGTTCATGCAATGAAATGTCTTGAGTCATCTGTAAATGCAAAGAAAACAACTTACATCAAAATTGTAGTTAGCTCAAAAACTCAGTTAAATGATTTTGAAGAATTAACAAATCAAATTTTTAATATTATTTCTAAAGATGATATTGATGGATTTATTATTCAACCTACTTATGGTATTTCTGAACCATCATTGGATCTTTTATTGAATTTGTATGATATAGTATATCCGCACTATATTGATGTCAAGGTAGTTCCTCAGTTACACAAATTCATTGGAGCCCCATAACACCACTATCTGCCTAAAAATCTGATTAGGTTCAAATACTAGAAAAATTCTGTGAAAATATCAAATGGACAAAGAACGTGTAAAAAAACTCGTAAGAGAATTAATCATTGAAGTTGGGGAGGATCCTACTCGTGAGGGATTACGAGAGACTCCTGAAAGAATTGCAAATATGTACAAAGAAATCTTTGGAGGGTATGATTCTGATTCAGAATTAGCTGTGCAATTCTCAGAAGATTCTGATGCAGTTATTGCACGTGACATTCAATTTTATTCAATGTGTGAACACCATATGTTGCCATTTTTTGGAAAAATTCATATTGCTTACTCACCAAATGGCAAAGTTTTTGGAATTTCAAAACTTGTCAGACTAGTTGAAAAATATTCAAAGAGACTACAAATTCAGGAACGACTAACTAAGAATATTGCAGATGAACTATACTCTCAAGGCGTTAAGGGCGTTGTAGTTTTTGCTGATGCAGAACATCTTTGCATGAAAATGCGTGGTGTTAGAAATAATGTAATGCTTTCTTCATCAGCATTTCGAGGAATTTATGAAAATAAAGAGGAAAAAGCGATCATAATGACACTTATCAAAAAACGTGCCTCGGACTCTTATTTTTAGAATATACAAAAATTAAATAATCTATCTTTTCAATTACAAATATGGTAGTACATCCAAATATTCACATTCCAAAGGAATCATTTCCTCACTGGATATGGTATGCGGCAGAATGTGTACTTCTAATTGCACTCTCTTTTCTAGCAGCAGTTAAAATTACTGACTCTCTTGGAGAACTTCCTGTAGACATACATAACTATGTGATCACAGGAATTTTTGGAACGTTCTTCTTAGTTTGGTATATTGGAATTAGAGGTTTTATTCTAAAAAAGAAAATTCTTAGAAATAGATACTAGAATTATTTAAGATATTTTGTCATATCTGTAATGCCAGCTTTCTGAAACGCAATTTTTCTGTTGTTGCAAGATTCACAAATCCCACAATGATATTTTTTATTTGAATAACAACTCCATGTTTTAAAGATAGAATTACCCAAAACTTTCATTCCAGCTTTTAGCAGATCCTTCTTTGATAATCCTTCACGATAAGGTGACCAAATCTTGATACTCTTTCGTAATCCTGAATTTATTCCATCAAGCTCTCCCTGATTAAATGCAGCTTCTAGTTTTTTTGCAAAAGTTGGTCTACAATCAGGATAATGTTTGTCTCCAGTATGAGCAGCGTATACAACCAATGAAGCATTAAGTGTAAAAGCCCATGCTGATGCAACTGATAGAAATACTGCATTTCTAATTGGAACTACAATTGAGTACTCAAATTTACTTGGAATTTTTCTTTTTGTGCTTGTTAAAACATTAGAATCACCATACAATTCTTTCATAAAACCAATATCGATTACTTTATGCTGTTTTAATCCAAGTTTTTTTGCAAAAGATTTTGCTGCTAAAATTTCACTATTTGCCTTTTGTCCATATGAAAACGTAATACCATACAACTCATACTTTGATTTCAAAAATGAAACTGCACAAACAGAGTCAATTCCTCCACTAAATACAATGACTGCTTTTTTCATAAAATCCACCTGAAATTATTTTCTCTTATCTGCAGCACCTTTACTTGGTTTACAGATTATTATTTTACATTTTATTTTTTTAGATACAAATCCTTTTGACATAGATAAACTAATCTTTTTTAAATTAGCAGAACTTTTTGAAAATGCAATTACTGAAGGTCCTGCTCCGCTTATTGTAACACCAAATGCTCCAGCTTTTAGGGCATTTTGCTTGACTTTAGCAAATCCTGGTATCATATGTTGTCTTGCAGGTTCAACTATTACATCTTTAATTGAATTTCCAATCAACTCTGGATCTCTTTTCATAAATCCTGCAATAATCGCTGATGCATTTGATAGATTCAAAACACTATCAGTAAACTTAATTTTCTTTGGAATTACCCCTCTTGATACTTTTGTCTTCTTTTTTGGAACGTCAATATCTGGAACTGCAATACACATTCTAAGATTTTTTGGAGGTTCTATTCTAATTACATCTAAAGGATTTGTCTTTACAATTACAAACCCTCCCAAAACAGAAGCAGCAACATTATCATAATGAACTGAACCCGCACTAGCTTTTTCTCCTAATCCTGCAAATTCTACTAGTGAGTTTCCATCAAGCTTGAGTCTAAAGAGTTTATCAAATGCTACAGCAGCTGCTGACGCTGATGCTGCACTACTTCCCATTCCAAATCCTGTAGGAACTCCTTTTTTGATTTTAATTTCAACACCATCTTTGATTTTGAATTTTCTTTTCATATTTTTTACAACCAATCCTGCAGTATTATTTTCAGAATTAATTGGAATACTGTCATCTGTAATTATTGTAATTCCACTTTTTGTTTTGGTTAATGTTACTTCATCATGAAATGCATCTATTGCTAATCCAAATACATCAAATCCTGGACCTAGGTTTGCAGTAGATGATGGTGCCTTTACTGTAATTTTTGAGACCAACTAGTCTTCTACCTCTTCGCCTAAGTTAAGAATTCTACTAAGAGCACCTTCAAGATTCACAAAACCATCTCCTGTAACATTTGAAACTGGAATCAATCCTTGTGCAAATCCACCAAGATTCAAACCCCGCAAAATATTTGTAGTTAAAGTATAGGTTTCCCCATCTGCCTCTTTGGCAATTGCATTTTCTAATCTACTCATACTTGTTGTCCATTGTAGTATGTCTTTTAGTTTTGTACCAATGATATCTGTTTTTGTTAATACATTAATTGTTGATAATTTCAAACGTAATCTTATTGATGTTGCAAGAAGTGCAATTGAAACAAAATTTACTGGTGATGTAATTAATGCACCATCAAAAAGAAAGATACTTGTTTTTTCTTCTGATGAAATATTTTCTACAAGAAAAGGTCCACTAGAACGATATGCAAACAATTCAATTTGTCCAGGTGTATCAACAATTAGATAATCAGGATTTACTCTATTTACCTCATTTTGGATATCATCAATTTTTGATGCAATCAAATCATTGGCCATTATTAATGCACCATTCGGGCCAAGATCATATTGTTGCATTATAGATACAATATCTACATAGTCTCTTACATCAATATCACAAGTGTATGGTAGACTTTCGACACCTGGATCTAAATTTAACACAGCTGCAAATGCTCCATTTTTTGTGTAATATTCGTATAACTTTGATGTAAACAATGATTTTCCTGCACCAGCTGTACCAGAAATAAAAATTGACTTCAATCCTGTCTAATTTTCTTTCTTTGCTTATATTTCAAACTAGCTTGATTATCATTTCTTCTTAGAAAATACCAAATTGCTATTGAAAAATCCGATAAAATTCCATCAGATCTTTAACTAATTCAACTCTATTTCATTTGTGATTCAAACTATATCTGAAAAAGAAGCTCATCTCAAAGATCTGGTAGTAAAATTACTACAAGAAAGAAATCTTTCAGATTTTGACATGTTAGATTCATTATTTGCTGAGATCAAACAAGAACTTCGAAATCAACAAAAAAACATCGATTAACTCAAATTTTCACGCCCGAAATTAGGCGTAAAATTTTTGATGGCTATAATTTCATCAACTTTATTATTTGATTATTCAAAAAAATCATCAAATGAACTGGAGACTTGTAGCTATACCTATCACTCTAATCCCTATTTTCATTATTGCTATTCAATTTGACATAAACATTGAAGATGTCTTGGCAATTGGAATTTTGCCATTTTTAGGAGCTATTGTTGCAATGATGATGAAACTGAGCTTGCAAGGAATAAAATTTGTATACATCACACGAAAATATCTGCCAAAGTTTGATTCTGTTTGGAATCTAATTGGTGTAAGAGTTGGAAGTGAGTTTATCAAATTTACAACTCCGATGTTTATTGGAGCTGAATTTGTTGTCATATATTATTTGAAAAAGAAAGGAGTTGAAACTGCCAAAGCAACTTGGATTGCAATAATGGATATAGTTACCGAAGTTCTTGCTGCAGGCTTGTTGTCAATTATGGCAGGAATTCTTGCATTCATGCATGGTGCATATGTAGTTGGTACTATAATTATGATAACTAGTTTAATTGTAACTATACTTTGGATAACTCTATTCTTCTTGTCATCTAAAAGAATTATTCTAATGCCAAAAGTTTGCTCTGATTTGGTCATACGAATTGGAAAAGAAAAAGGTGAGAAATATGTTCAACAAGCAAATACTTGGATGGAAGAAATATGTATGATGAGTAGAAAAAATCTAAAGACTGCTGAATCAAGAAAAATATTCACAGTTTCGTTTCTAATATCAATTGTTTCTTGGTCATTTTATGGAATATCATTTATGATAATTGCTATGGGAACAGGGTATCTGATTAATGCATTTGATTCAATTATGGCAGTAATGGGAGCAAATGCAATTGGAAATATGCCAATTACTATAGGTGGTTCAGGATTAGCTGAATTTGGAATTGTTGCATATTTGCATAATCTGAACCCATTTAATTTAGAAATTCCTGAAGGAAGTTTAGCATGGGATGCAGTAATTGGTTGGAGAATTGCAACTTATTATGTGTCTATAGGCATAACCTGGCTCTTGTTAGTTAAACTGGCTCTAAGTAAGATTCCAAAGAAAACTTCAGATAGCACTGATGAAAATACCTTATAGAAACCACTTTATCTTCAAATGAGTTTTTTTAATTTATGGATTTCAAAAATAAAGTAATTCTAATTACTGGTGCATCATCTGGAATTGGTAAACAAGCTGCAATCGAATTTGCCAAACGTGGTGCTGATATAGTTTTAGTTGCAAGAAGAAAAGATAAACTTGAACAAGTTGAAAGTGAACTAAAAGAATTCCATACATCTGTACTGGTTTGTCAATGTGATGTTTCAAAAAAAGATCAAGTAAAAGAAATGTCAAAAATAGTTTTAGAAAAATTTGATTCTATTGACATCTTGGTAAATAATGCTGGTTTTGCAATTTATGGTTCTGTATCTGATCTTACTATAGATGAGATAGAATCCCAGATGGAAACAAATTACTTTGGTATGATTTACTGCATCAAAAATTTTCTACCATCAATGCTAAAGAAGAAATCTGGACATATAGTAAATGTTGCATCTGTTGCAGCAAGCTTTGGTTTGCCTGGAATCGCTTCATATTGTGCATCTAAATTTGCGATGTTGGGATTTTCAGAGGGTCTTAAGTACGAGCTAAAAGATACCGGAGTTGGAATTACTGTTGTTAGCCCAATTATGGTCAGAACTGATTTTTTTGATCATTCTTCGTTTGAAAAAATGCCAAAATACTCACCAATGTCACTTAGTTCTAAAACAGTAGCCAAAGCAATTTTGAAGGCAGCAAATTCTCCAAGACTGGAAATCATAGTTCCAGCTGTAGTACGTGGTGCAGTATGGATGAAAAACATGTTTCCTTATTTTGTCAATCCTATATTAGGAAAATCTTTCAAAAAACAATTGGATTTAACAAAACAGGGTTAGCTTTATTCTTCTGCATCATTATCTGCAGCCTCACTAGAGCCTACCTCTAACAATTCTAGTGATTTTAATTCAAATTGGTAAATTGCGGTCATCTCAATTTCTTTTTCTTTATCTAGATATTCTGAAACTTTTTTGCTTATAGGAGCTTTATGTTGATCAAAAACAAACTCATAAACTTCTCCTTTAACCAAATCATCAATTTTTACCTTTTTTGGCAAGTCCATTGTAACAATATGTCTTCCATCTTCTACAGGATCATACAATTGTACATCTACTTTGTTATCTGCATCATAAAATTCAAGAATGTATCCTGATTTTTTTAGTTCTTCTGGTTTCTTAAATTTTGCATTTTGAATTTCATCAGTAACCCAGTCTGGAATATCATCTTTCTTTTTTACCATATCAAATTTACTCTAGTTTTCTGCTTTTTCTTTTTTACTTTTTGACCACCATTCTAAATAGTCATCATGTTTATCTTCACGTGTTTTCTCTTTTTGACTTAGTTTGTATCTAATGTCTGATACTTGTTCTCTTGTTGCGTATAATCCACATCTTTTACAAATGAAATGCTTTGTAGCAGAATCCATCTTCATTGGAATTTCAATTGTATCAAATAATTTGTATAAATCGTCTCTACCTCTATCTTCTTCAGTAGTTTCTTCTTCATACTTTACTATAATCTTCTTTTTCTCTCTTGCTGTACATTCTGGACAATTAGGCAACTGTTGATTTGGCTAGATTTTTTCCATAAAAGCGTTCCCACACTCATAACTGATCGATATTAATCTGACACGCGGATTTTTTCATCATCCCTTGCGGTCCGTTCGCCCATCGAAATCCCGCGTGCCAGATAAACAAAATTCAAAAAATAATGTATTATCTCTTTTCTTCCAAAGTTTGAGCCGCAATCTTTGCTGAATTTTTTGCCCCATTAGGAACAAAATTCTTGGAAAATTCACTCAAATGTCCTTCAAATTCTTCATAATTCTCTTTAATTTTGGATATTGCTTGGGTTATTTGCTTTGTTTTTATGGCTAGTACTCCTAAATTTTTCTCCTCTGCCCATCTAATGTTATTTGTGTGCTCATCATAAATTGGAATTCCAATTATTGGTTTTGATTTTTCACCCATAATTTCACCCATTACAGTATGAGAACCATTAACAACTGCATATCTACACAAATTCAGTATTGTATCTTTTTCTTGTTCTGAAAGAAAACCAATATCAATTTGTATCCAATCTATCTTTTTATCCAAAGCCTCTGAAATTGAATATTTCTTTCCATCTTTTCCTATAACAGAATCTATGTTTGAATCATTTCTTGCATGTGAAACAATTCTTTTTTCATTGCTCATCTCATCTTGATGAAATGCTTCTTCATATCGCTGACCAGTTCCATCATTAGTTGATTTGTTTCCAGTTCTCATCCAATAACCAAATTCATTATTTTCAACCAATTTTTCAAGATCTGAACTATCTTCTTTTTTGATTTGTTTATTATTTGTAAAATATCCTACATAAGTTACCTTTTCTTCTGCTTCTTTTATAAAATTTAGATTATATTCACATACAGTATATGGTGGTGGTGAATCTGCAACAAGAATTTTTGATGCTTTAGAAATTTGTTTTGCAATAAAGATTAATGATGGATAAAGATATGATCTTGAATTGTATAGTTTAGGTCTAAATTGATTTGTTACAAACAAACTTGGTATATTTCTATTTTTTGCCAAAATATTTGAACCCATATCTCCATCATTTATTACAAGATCAAATTTTTCTTTGTTGTAGAGTTTTCTTTCTTCTCTCAAATAGTTTGCAATCTGTCTTACCAATGGAGGATTCTTTGAAACTGGTAATAACAAATTCATTAACGACATTGAAACACTTGGCCCAAATTTACCATCAATTGGTGTTGGCATTAAGATCTCATGAATTTTTTCTTTTTCATCTGGAAATTTTTTTGATAATTTCTCATAAACATGATCTTTGCTTGAAAAATGAACATCAAAGTCTTCTTTTATGTAATCCCCTAATACGTCATTTAGCCTCATCATTCGAGAATAATGACCACTTCCCCATGGATAGATGAATTCTCCTATTTTGAGCACAATATGAAACCAAATATGCCGTTTAAATTCTCAGTGATTCTCCTCTAGCGAATCTAAAATATCATGAAGATTGTTAGGTCCTACCTGAATTGAAATCTTTTTCTTTGTTTTAAGGGCAGACTCTACTTCTTTTTTTGAAAAAACTGGAATTTCATTAGAATTGATTGTGACTATTTTTTCTAATTTTTTGATATTTCTTTCCAATCCGATCTCTTTTGCTTCATCAAACAAATTGATGTCTACTCCAGCAAGTGGAATTATTGGAATTTTCTTTTTTTCAAATACATGCTTTAATGAACTATCAATAAAATCTGTAGAAAATACTAATGGTGATAAAGCTAATGATATACGGTTGGTTGAATGTTGTAGCATTATCTCTAGTATAGAATTTACATAGATCAAGTAATTTTTAATTCCATTTGGTTTTATTTTTAGATGATAAAATTCTAATTCAATCTTGTCTTGTACTAATCTTGGAATTATTTGATTAATTATTTTAGCCAAATTCATTAATTCTGATTTTTGTCTATAACATACTATGATTTTAGTGTCATAACCTTGTTTTATTGTCTCAAAACAAGAAACTGCAGATGTTTCATCATATACTGCACAAATTGTTTTCTGATTTTGTGATTGATATGGAATACCGCTCTTACCTTTATCTGAAAAAATACAGATGTATGCATTATTTTTTGTTAAATATGTATACAATAATTTATCATAATCTTCTTCTGTTCCAGGACGAGCTCCTAAATTTGATTTTTTTTCTATTATATTTGATATTGCTGCAATCTCTACATCTTTTGTAAGAAATCCTTTTGACACCCCTTCAACTTTTACTAGAAATTTCTCACCCTTTAAGAACAAATTACCACCCACAGATGTAATCTCAGAAACAATATCTTGAAAATTATTTTTTATATGTCTGGCAATTGCAATTTTTTCAATTCCAAAAAGTAGATTGATGGCAGATGATGCAAATACAGGATCATTTGCATCAACCAAAATTATATCACCGTCACGTTTTACAGATTTGAATTGTTGATTTTTTATTTTAAGAATTTTTTTGATATTTGTAATCAACTGTGAAATTTTATTTTTTGAAAATATAGTTGGAAAAACTACAACATATGATATTTCATTCATATTTTCTATTTTGAAATCTACTTGTTTATAATTTAGGACAAAACTCGGGTAATCAATATAAAACAAATACTTCAAGTGAAAATATGACAAAATTTACACAAGAACAAGTAGATGATCTTAACTCAAGAATAAAGACTGCTGAAGAGGCACTTCAATTGGCCTCAGATAACCTTCATCCTAAAGTTGCAAAAGCATCAAGCTTTGGTGCAGAAGATTCAGTAATTATGGATATTATGCTAAAAATTAACCCAAAATTTAGATTCTTTACATTAGATACTGGAAGATTGCCACAAGAAACCTATGACATTATGGATGTTGTACGAAAAAAATACAATATTTCAATTGAAGTGCTATTTCCTGATACCAAAGAAGTTGAAGATATGGTCAGAGAAAAGGGATTGAATCTATTCTATGAAAGTGTAGAGAATAGAAAACTGTGTTGTGAAATTCGTAAGGTACATCCAATTAATAGAATGCTGAGTACTTTAGATGGTTGGATTACTGGGTTGAGACGTGATCAGACCAAAACTCGAGAAAATGGTACAATCTTTCAACTAGACCATGGACATGGAGGAATTCTAAAGATTAATCCAATAATTGATTGGACTTGGGATCAAATTCAAGAATATATCAAAAAAAATAATCTTCCACAAAACAGTCTTCTTGAGAAAGGTTATCCAAGTGTTGGTTGTGAGCCTTGTACACGAGCTATAAAACCTGGAGAAGATCTTCGAGCAGGAAGATGGTGGTGGGAAGAAGATGGAAACAAAGAGTGTGGCCTTCATATAGACCATAAATAGATGACTTTGCATGTCAGAAAATAATTCAATTAAACCACACGGCGGAGTATTAGTTAATAGAATTACCAAAGTTGATCCTACTGGATTATTTTCAATTACAATTAGTGAGGATCTTGCAAATGATGTTGAAAATATAGCAGATGGAATTTTTAGTCCTTTAGAGGGATTCTTGGGACAACAAGACTTTGAAAGCGTTGTTTCACGAGGAAGATTAGCAAATGATTTAGCTTGGACCATTCCAACTGTTCTTGATGTTAACGAGTCTACTGCTTCTAAAATGAAAGAATCAGGAGATGTACTATTGAAAAATCCTCAAGGAGTTGGTGTTGCAGTATTGCATGTAGAGGAAACATATTCTTTTGATAAAGAAAAGACTGTACAAGGAGTCTATGGAACAACTGACTCATCTCATCCAGGTGTTGCAAAGACAATGTCAATGAAGGATTATCTAGTAAGTGGAAAGATTGACTATATTCAAAGACCAGAAGAGACTGAAATTAGAAAAAATAGACTAACTCCTAAACAAACAAGAGAAATATTTGCACAAGCAGGATGGAAAACAATCTGTGCATTTCAAACCAGAAATCCTCCACATGTTGCACATGAAATGCTACAAAAGACATCAATTACAACACGTGATGGAGTATTTGTTAATCCAATAATTGGAAAGAAAAAATCTGGTGATTTTGTTGATGAAGTTATTGTAAAATGCTATGAAACCATGATAAAATTATACTATCCAGAAAACAGATGTAAACTTGGAACTCTACATACTGAGATGAAGTATGCTGGTCCAAAAGAGGCAATTCATCATGCAATTATGAGACAAAACTATGGATGTACACATATCATTATTGGAAGAGACCATGCAGGTGTAGGAAAATTTTATGATCCATTTGCAGCACAAAAAATCTTTGCTGACTATCCAGAATTAGAAATTTCCCCAGTATTCTTCCCACCATTTTTCTATTGCAAGAAATGTCTTACATACACAACTCCAAAGGCATGTCCACATGATGATGATGCAAAAGAGCAGATTAGTGGAACTAAACTCAGAGAGATGATTCAAAATGGACAATCCCCATCTGAATTTATTCTAAGACCAGAAGTAGCAAAAGTAATTCTTGATCATCCAAAACCTTTTGTAGATTAGATATTTATTAAATCAAATTTGCTCTAGCTTGTGAAATATTTATTTGCAATAGTTTTATTTGCAGGATTTTTTATCACTCCAGCATTTGCTCAAGACATGAACAATCCTTCAGTAATTATTGATACAATAGAAATCCCCGCACAAGAATTTAACATAGTTTTACGAGATGCACCAATTATACCGCTTGATGATGTTCATGTTGTTAGCTGGCAAGTAACAATTGATAACAATCTACTTTATGCACATCCAAATGGAGATGCTGTTATTAGAATATATAATCAAGATCTTTCAGCAACAGAATTTATTGAAGTTGGAATGGGTTCACAACCTGATAACAAGTTATGGGTTGCAGTTAAAACTCCAAAAGAAGGATACATTGTAGTTTTTAGAGATTTGGATAGAGGGTGGTATCCTGAGGCTAAAGTACTCATATCTTACACTGATAGAGCAGGACTAACTGTCAACAATGGAGGAAGAATTGTTGTCACCAATCTAGCTATTGATGTATTTGCAATTGATTCCTACTCTGTTCATGGATTGGAGGGCTCTACTGATCCTCCTGCAGTAAATTCTGGAAGCATGATTGTAGAGTTTCTATCAGGTGATCCTGCAAAGAATATCTTTGCTTTGTATCCATTTTTTCTTGCAATAGGTCTTTTTGCTATAGTTGGGGTATTGTTTCTAACTAAGAAGCGTTCCTAGATTTATAATATTTACAACTTTTTTTAATCTTGCAAACATTACACATTGGTGAAATTGGTTTACAAATATTCTGACCATACATAACAAAAGTATCATTTATGTCAAGCCAGTATTTTTTTTGAATTTTTTTCATTAGTTCTTGTTCTGTTTCTTCAGGATTTTTTGTATCTACTAACCCTAATCTATTTGATATTCTGTGAACATGAATGTCTACTGGGATAGCTGGCTTATCGTATGCATACACTAGAACACAATTAGCAGTCTTTCTTCCAACTCCTGGTAATGAAACTAGCGTATCCAAGTCATCTGGAACTTTTCCCTTGTATTTTTTATCAATTATCTTTGCAACCTCAATAATTCTTTTAGATTTAACATGATAGAAACCAATAGATTTTATTATTCTCTCTACATCTTTTATCTTAGCATTAGCAAGTTCTTTTGAATTTTTGTACTTTGAAAATAACACTTTGACTGTTTTTGTTGTTGTTTCATCTTTTGTTCTTGCAGAAAGTATAGTTCCAATAAGGATATTAAATGGACCTCCTGTTTCAGCTTCATGAAGCTCTCTAAGTGCAGTCATTCTGGGTGGTTTTACAGAATTCATAGTATCCATCATTGCGCGAAGAATTTTTTTCATTTCCATCTGAAAAACTACATACAAGTATTATAACTGTAATAACTAAGAATTCACATTGGAGTTAACAAGAGAAGAAGAATCTGCACTAAAAGGTGAACAGGGAGAAATTTTGCAAATGGCATACAGAATTTTAGTTGCAACGGGTGAGGCAACAAATGCTGAGAAACTAATACCGATAGAGTGGGCTCATCTTTCAGGTGTAAACTATAACACAATTGGTGATGCAGGAGAAGAATTTCTATCAGGTATTAGTAAAGATGCTAGAGTTAAAGTAAAAACAACTTTGAATCCAATGGGATTTGATATTGATAATGTATCAAATTATGGATTAGATGAGAATTTTATCTCAAAACAACTATCAATTAGAAATTCATATAAAACTATGGGTGTTACTCCATCATTTTCCTGTATTCCTTACGAAATTTTTGATATTCCAAAAGATGGAACCCAAGTAGCATTTGCAGAAAGTAATGCTGCAATTCATGCAAATTCATATGATAATCTAAAGACAAACAAGGAAAGCTCATTTAGCGCACTTGCTAGTGCAATAACTGGAAAAAGCCCATACTCTTCATTACGAAAAGAAAACACTCCAAATGTTACAATTCGAATGAAAGTGAATGATCCAAATGAGCTTACATATGGAATGCTTGGATTTTTTGCTGGAAAAGTAGGAGATACTTCTGTAAATATTTCTAGTCTTGCAGATATGGATAAACGTCAATGCAAAGCGATGTGTGGAGGAATGGGAACATCAGGAACTTGTGCAAAATTTCTTTTTGGAGATGGAGATTCTGATTGTGAAAAGGTAGATTTTGATGAAAAAGAGATGCAAAATATTCATGATGAGTTAAATACTGCTGAAAAAGGTGATTTGATTACACTTGGTAGTCCTCAATTGGGGTTAGATGAAATCTCTGATCTAGCTGGCAAACTAAAGGGACGCTCTTTTCAGAAGAGATGTATGATTTTTTGCCCTAGAACTGTAAAGAAGCAAGCAAGAAAAATTGGATACACAAATGAGCTTGAACGTGCAGGATGTGAAATTCTTTCTGACTGTTGTACGTGTTTGACTCCATTAATTAACAAAGACAATGTTGATGCTGTTACCACAAATAGTATCAAGGGCGCATTTTATCTCAAAAATTCTAATGGTGTAGATGTAAATTTAAAATCACTATCACAAATTATTGAAGATGAGACAAAATGAAAAAAATTCTAGTTCAAGGAAAAACTCAAGGAATTGTTCTCAAATCTAATGATCCAATTAATTTTCTAGGTACAGTTGACAAAAAAACTGGAATTATTAGCGATAAAAATCATGATTTATTTGAAAAATCAATCAAAAATACCATTCTTGTATTTCCTTCAGGTGTTGGAAGTAGTGTTGGTGCATATACAATTTATTCAATAAAGTCAAATGAAACTGCACCTCTTGCAATGATTTGCCAAAAAGCAGATCTTACAGTAGCTACTGGCTGTGCATTAGCAAATATTCCATTAATTACAATAACTGATGAAGAATTTTCTTCTATTGAGAATGGAATGAAAATTTCAGTTGATACTGATTCTTCTAATCCAATTCATTATCAGTAAAATTTTCTTTTTGTGAATCTCCTACACCAAATTCTTTAATCTGACTTTTCCCAGCAGGTAAAACACGAACAAAATCATCAATGGTTATATTTTTTGTAATTTCTTCTTCTAACTTTAAAAATTCAATTCTAATTTTTTTAGCAGCATCTACCATTTCTGATCCTTGTGGTTCAATTATTACATAACAAATAGAATTTTTCTTTATTGTTTCTGGTGGACCGCATGTTAAGGCATACCCGTTTTCTTGTGGAATAATTCCTACAGCTAATCTAAGAGTTTCTGATTTAATAAAATTCCTTTGTCCTTCTATTGAAAATGATCCTTTTGGTAAAAATTCTCCACTTGGTGCTGATTTTTTTACTTGTTCAGGATTTACCCAATATGCACTTACTCCATACATTCCTTCTCTCCAAGCTCTACTAAAACAAACAGTTGCATGTGCAACTTCATTCATACTTGCTGTTGGTACATTCTCTGCATTTTTTAGAATAAAGAATGGTGAACCAAAAATATCTCCATGAAATATTTTATCATTTTTTACAAGATGTTTTCGTACTACTGCAGAGTTTGATGCAGCATCACGTCCTCCAATTGCAAGAAATCCATCAGATGTAAAAAACCATCTATAACGTTCATACCAACTTTTCTTTCGTAACTCTGAGACTACAATAGAGTTTCTTTCAGTTTCTGTCTGACTTTGTAATTTTTCAAGTTTCTTTGCTGTTTTGGTTTTAATCTCCTCAATTGATTTTATTGCAGCAAACTGTCGTTTAGCTTCATTGAATAACATTGATGCAATTGATTGTAACGGAGAAGTTGGTTTTATCTTAATTTTTTCGTCTTGAATTACTAATAATGTAATTTCCTTTTCTGTAGTAAGTTTAGCATTATTTTTAGCAAGAAGTTTTTGTGTGCTTGAATCTTCAATAGAAATAATTCCTTGTGAAACCATTTCAAAAAGGGAATTTGCTACTTTAGTTATATAATCTGATTTTTCTTTAACGATTTGAATTGCTTTTTCTTGTTCACTTAGTTGACTTTCTAGTTGCTGAATTTTTTTGTTTGAACTACTTGATTGAATTGCTTTACCTTGTTCAACGATATTTTCTGTAAACACTTTATCAAGTCCTTCCATAAACCCAGAAACAGAAGTACATGTCTCATCACTTTTCATTAATCTAACTGGCATGATCTCAGCTTTTTCTCCATAAATGATCACACTATCATGTTTTCCAGTTGTTACATTTGTAACAATCTCTTTTGTTGTTTCATAGATTTTTTTGACTTGTTCTTGACTTAGAGTATTTCCTATTTGTTTCGAATCAAGTTCAGCTATTTTAAAAATTCCTTCAACATATTTTTTTGGTAAACCTAAAGTTCTTCCTAACCATTTCCCAGATGTAATATCTGATGTTTTTAATTCTTCAAAATCTGATTCGGAAATATTAAAAATATCAAGACCATTTTGTGGAGGAGTTGTATATTCAAGTCCTACACCTAGCTTTCTATGCCTAACATCAATTGAATGCTGTAAAGCAAGAATTTTCATATCTTTGTTACAGATGAGGATATTTCCATCTCCAAAAAATTCTCCTACAATTACAAATTCCTTCCCAAATCCTTCAAATGTAAAGTAAGCAATTCTTTCTGAACCAATTTGTTCTATCTTTTTTAATTTCAGTCTAAGCATATCACTTCTTAATCTCTTAAGCAATCTGTTTGGCTCCATTTGATCTATTTTGACTGAGGTTAACCAAACACCAGATGTAGAAATCATCATAAACAGATCAGGTTTTTCAGTATGATGAAGTTTGAAAAGGATACTATCTTTAGTAATTCCATAGATATTACTTACATAGTAATCCTGAACTTGTTCAGTGATTTGATTTATTAGATATCTTAATTCTATTCCGGCTAGAGGCATAAACATTAGTTCAAAGTCGGAAATTATACTCTTGCTATCAGATATGTGCATAAGATACCAAAGATATTAAACATGGTTTGGTTGAGACACGCTAGAAATTTACTTGGCAAAATTCAAAAAGAAAAAATCACAACCTACAGAAGGATCAGATGACTCTAAAAAGGAATTATCTAAAGAAGAAATAAGCGATATTCCAGAAATTGAAAGTAAAGTTACTCCTGAAGCCCCTTCAAGAGAACCAGTAATGAATGAAGCTGAACGAGATGAGAAAGATAGAAAATTAAATAAATTATTTTGGATGCGAGTGGCATTAGCTATAATTGCAGGTACTGCAGCTACTTTCATCTTTGAAGATATTGAAGGTGAGGAAAGAAGATGGACTTCAATTGGTTTTATGATAATAATATTTTTTGGTACAATAATGGTTGCAAAAGGTATGAAAATGCAATTACCACGTTCTGATAGGAAAAAAATTGTAACACAAGGTATAGGTAGTTATATTTTCATGTATCTATTCACATGGACTCTAACTTATACACTTGTTAATGTAGGAAGTATATCAAGTGGAATTCCTTCACCAATTTCTTAATCTTCAAGGAAGAATAGATGATGTGGAACTTTAAAACTCCTGGAATTCCTGATGAACTATTTGAACGTACAGAGAAAGTTCCAATAACAAAAGAAGAAGTAAGGGTAATCCAAATCAGTAAAGCAAGATTACAACCTGGACAATTAGTTTATGATATAGGTTGTGGAAGTGGTTCAATTTCAGTAGAAGCAGCTATTCAAGTTGAATCAACTGGGAAAGTTCTAGCAATAGATTATGATGAAAATGCAATTGAGTTAACAAAAAAGAATATTGAAAAATTTGGGCTTTCAAATGTATCATTAATTCATGGAAATGCAAAAGAAAAAATTACTGTACTAGAACCAGCTGATGCAATATTTATTGGTGGTACAGGCAAAGATACTGCTGAAATTGTAGAGTTATGTCAAGATAAACTGAAAGTCGGAGGAAGAATCGTAATTGGTACCATATTGATTGAGACTCTCTATACTATTTTGCAAATATTAGATAAATTACAATTTGATTCTGTTGATATAACTCAAGTTACAATCTCAAAGAGTAGAAAAACAAGCACAGGAACTATGATGCTTGCTAGAAACCCTGTAACAATAATTTCTGCAACTAAATCTTAATCTAGCTTTTAATTGGGAACATAAACCAGAATTTGTATGACAAGTTTAATTGGAATTGGAGTAGGTCCTGGAGATCCTGAATTACTTACGGTAAAAGCAGTAAAAGCTATTCAGAATGCAGATATTATCATGTGTCCAGCCTCAAATAAAGATAGGCCAAGTATTGCATTATCTGTGGTATCATCGTTAATTGATAAATCTAAAAATCAAGAAATTATAAAATTAATTTTTCCAATGACAAAAGACAAAGACGTTCTTGAGCAAACGTGGAAAAGAAATGCAAAGATAGTGGCAGAAACAGTTTCGTCAGGAAAAAATGTTGTATATCTTACTGTTGGTGATCCATTTCTTTATAGTACTTGGATCTACATGCACAGAGATCTTAAAGAAAATTATCCTGACATGAACATTAGTGTTATTCCAGGAATTGTTTCGATATTTACATTTGCAGCAAAGGTTGGTGTTAGTGTTGCGGAAGGTGCAGAAAAAGTTGCCATAATTCCATCATGTTATGATTTGTCTAGTGTAAAAGAAATTGCAAAACATTCTGAATCTATGATATTTCTTAAAGATGGAAGATATTTTGAACAAGTAATTAAAGTACTAAAAGAATCTGGATTTCCTGATGACTCTATATTTGCAATTGGACAAGATCTTGGAACTGAAAATGAAATTATTCGAAAAATGACTTTAGGTGAAGTAAATGATGGTACATTAACTACAAAATATTTTTCAATATTGGTGGTAAAACGTGTCTAAAGTTTTTTTTGTTGGATGCGGTCCTGGTGATCCTGAACTAATTACAATCAAAGCTAAAAAATTAATTCAGAAAGCTGATGTTATGGTTTATTCTGGTTCATTGATTCCAGAACAAATTCTAAAATTTTGTAAAAAAGGAAAATTATATGACGCATCAAAGCTTGTCAGAGAAGAAATTTTTGATCTACTTTACAAAAATGCAAAAAAAAACAAACTAGTTGTAAGACTACATGATGGTGATCCATCAATTTATGGAGCAATCAAAGAACAAATTGATAATTTAGAAAGAAAAGGAATTGAATCTACTATTATTCCAGGAATTACAGCATTTTTAGCCTCAGCTGCTGCACTAGGAACTCAACTTACACTTCCAGGTGTTACTCAAACAATAATTGTAACAAGAGCTGAATCAAGAACCAAAGTTCCAAAACGAGAAAAAATTTCAGAACTTGCAAAACATAAAGCAACTTTAATTTTTTATCTTAGTGTACATCTTGTTGCTAATTTAGTTAAAGAAGCAATTGCAGGTGGTTACAAAAAATCAACACCAGTAGCTGTAGTTTATAGAGCAAGTTGGAAAGATCAAATAATAATCAAAGGAACACTTACAGATATTGCCAAAAAAATTAAAGAAAAAAAAATTACTAGAACTGCCATTGTAATTATCAGTGATGTTATAGATCCTGAAACATATGAATATTCTAAACTATATGACAAGAACTTTAGCCATGGCTATAGAAAAATAAAAAAATAGGTTTTAGACTATTCGTCTAAGAGTATGCATCAGTATCATCAATGGTTATGTCCCAGTTGACAGTTAATTGATCATTTGTATTCATTGCTACGCTTGAAGGGAAGTTTTTCAGTGCGAAAGTTGAAGATGTTGCTCCTGCAGTTGTTGAATTAAACAAACCTGCTTGATTGATTGTGTTTGTAGTACCACCAGTCCATGTGAACAGAGCAGTAATTCTTTGTACAGCTGGTCACTGGTTGCAGTTGAATTTGTGAAAGTACCTAATGATCCTGTTATTCTAAGAATTCCATTATCAGCTACTTCACCATTTGTGTCTGTCTAACTTGTACTACCAGATAAAGCAGTACCGTTACCAACACCAATTACAGTGTATTTTCCTAATCCCTCTGCATCATCAGAGCGACAACCAGCATTGGTTCCAAACAATAACATTGCAGTACAATTTCTTCCGTCATTGACGATAGCATTATCTGTCTGTTGATAAGACAGAATATTTCCTTCGCTATCAGCATGAATAATTTCGATATGGCCTAAGAGACTTCCTCCTTCCATTGTGGAAGTAGGTGTTTCATTTTGCAACACGAATGTGCCATCAGAAAAGTTGATTCCAACCATTCCTATAGCAAATACGACAGTTGCTAGCATACCGATGTTTGTTGCATTTTTCATTAATTATGCAGACATAAATCACCATATAGGCATTCTGGTAAAATATTTTAATTTAATGATCCAATATGGAATTTTATCAGAATTATGGTGTTTCAGAAAATCCTACAGATTCTGTTAATTCTATAGTAAATTGTTTAGGTTCAATATTGACATTTTCATTAATAATAACTTCATTATCATCATCTAAAGTATTCTGTGAAGCTGCTATTACAATTCCTCCAATAATTATTATTGCTATCCCAATAATTATTCCCTTTTTCATAATTTTTGTAACATATAACCAGTATAAAAAGAATAAAAAAATTTTTCTACTAGTAGATAAAATATCTTAAAGAAGTGACTAAACTCAAATATTTCTATGTCTTATTTTTATTTTTATTTTTTCATGTTCTTCTTGTAGATGTATATGCAGAAGATCCTATTTCAATTTCATCTAATCTAGATCAAATAATTTTTGATGGAAAGTGGACAAATTCAGATGAATGGAAACAATCTAGTTACAACCGACTCTATTTTGATGATGGTGCTGAAATTCATTTACGAACAGCTCATCAAGAAAATTTCATTTATGTACAAATTAATTTTGTATCTGATATGATTATTAACAAAGGCTCTGATAGCGCAATTGTTTGCTTTGATACTAAAAATGATAAAACTATAATTCCTCAATCAGATGATTATTGTTTTTCTACAGCTCTTGATAGAAAACAATCATTTACGTATCAGGGAAATAGTATTCCAGCATATAATGGATACTTTACTAAAATTCCAAATGACAAAAACTTTATTGCAATAGGTACTGCATCTGATAAACATGATAGATATAATAAAACACCACATGCAAGTTATGAATTTAAAATTCCATTAGATGTATTAGGCCGTTCAAATAATTATGGTTTTTATATCTCAGTTTTTGATGGATATTCACAAACTCATTATTCGTGGCCTTATAATATACAAAAACAAAGTTTAACCTCAATTTCTAGTCCAAGTCTATGGGGAGATTTAGTATCTCCTGATAAATCTCTCCCAGAATTTAATTTCTCAATGATGATTATTTTTCTTATTCCTTTAACAATCACCATCATAATAACGAGATTCAGTTTTTTAAGACAAATATTTTAGATAATTAGAAAAGAGATAAGCTATTCCAAGTTTTTGGGTCTGTAATCCAGAAAATTTATTAAAAAATTAATAACTACTGATTTTTCCATCTAATCAAATGACTCTTGAAACTAGGAATGAAAAAAGGCCTCAAGTCTCAATAATTATTCCTACCTATAATGAGTCTCAAAATATACTAAATGTGTTAAAATCCATTGGTGACATTATTCCAAAAAATATTTTCACTGAAGCAATAGTCGTTGATGATAATTCGCCTGATGGAACAGGTAAAATTGTTGAAGATTACTTAAAAAATGTCAAAAAAATTGCAGGATATACAATAGATATTATTCATAGAACAACCAAAAATGGATTAAGTTCAGCAATACTTAGTGGTATACAACATGCAACAAGTGATACTATAGTTGTAATGGATAGTGATCTTTCTCATCCACCACAAATAATTCCAAAAATGATTGATGTATTAAAGAAATATCAATGTGATCTTGTTGTAGCTTCACGATACATTACAGGAGGAAATATTCAAGGTTGGACAACTAAAAGAAAACTAATGAGTAAAATTGCAACTATGATTGCAAAAAAAGGATTAGGTGTTAAAACAAAAGATCCAATGTCAGGTTTCTTTGCATTTAAAAAAAATATTATTAAAGAATTAAATTTTGATGCATTAGGTTACAAACTTCTTTTAGAAATTCTTGTAAAAACAAAAGGACTTAACATAAAAGAGATTCCATATACTTTTGAAAATAGAAAATTTGGTTCAAGTAAATTAGATTATTCAACTATTGTTGATTATTTTAAATCAGTGTGGAAACTATACAAAAATGGAAAAATTAAAACAACAAATGAGAAACGTAATTCAGTTCGTTTCCTCTCAAAAGCTGCAAGATTCTTTACAGTTGGAGCTTCTGGATTAGCTGTTAACTATATAATTTCAACTCTTTTTACATCTGGACTAACTGATTTTTGGTATATTCATGCAAATATTTTTGGAATAATTGCTTCAATTTCAACTAATTTTATTTTAAACAAAGTCTGGACATTTGAAGATAGAGACTTTTCAAGAAAGAAAACATTATCTCAATTTGGAAAATTCAGTATGTTTAGTTCTATAGGAGCACTGGTACAAATAGGAATAGTATTCTGGTTAGTAGATACTTATGACATTTCATACCCACTTGCCTTAATTTCAGCGATTACAACTGCAGCGTTTAGTAATTTTGTGTTAAACAAAAAACTAACTTTCAAAGAAAAACTTTGGAACTAAACTAAATTTTAAAAAATTAAAATAAAAAGAATGAACGTTCGTCCTTTCCAACCTACTCGAAGGTAGAAGTAGAGGTTTGTGACGAAAGTCCAGTTTGGAATGGCACAGATGGGAATTTTTCACCTATCTGTTGCTCAGTTACTGCAGATGCTTCTTGAAGAATCTTTTCTGTTTCTTCACTTGAAGCATCAGACTCCATGCTAAATGAGTCTCCTGCAAGTGAATCCATCATAAGTCCATTAAGTGTCTGAGACATTGAATTCAATTCAGCGTCTGCTTCTGGCATGAATCTTCCTAGCGATGACTTCAATCCCTTCATTGTAGACATTGCTGGTCCAATTGCTACCATAGCATCACCAAGATCATGAATCGTTGTCAGTCTTAGTTGGACTTGTTCTAATGACATTCTTGCGTTGCCGAGCATCTTCGTAACTTTACGAATTTCAGCTAATTCGTTGGACAAAACTCTACTTGTGCTAGTATCATGTTGTTGCATTGCAGTCACGACTCTCTGAAAGAGTTGCGCATCTCTTTCGTGCAGTTTTGTTAACATAGAGTCCATTTTTGAGATTTGAACTTGTAGTTTGTTTACTGCAGTTTGAATTCGTGGTTTTAATGCACCTTGAGGCTTTACTGCTTCACGGAGTTTGCCAGTTACACTTTGGGTCTCTTGTCGAGCCCAAGTTTTATCGAAGTTTGGCATGATTGCTGTTTAGAAATTTAGTCTTAATGGACAGTGTGTATTTAGATCAACTTTAGACTAAATTTAGCTAACAAAATCTAAATCACATTCAATTCATTAGTGCTCAATGGTAAGAATTGTTGTCTTTGATTCTGGGTTGGGTTCAGTATCTGTAATAAAACAAATCCAAAAACAGTACTATTCATTTTGAGAGTTACTGTACCATGCAGTGTGTAGAAAAAAGAATCAGGGCTCAATTAGGTTGCTATCCCTTATACGATAACAAATCAAATGCTGATTTTGTGCGTAAATTACTGTCAGATGACATCAATAATGGAATCAAGATCAAATTGTTATTAGTTGATAGAGAGTTTTTTACAGCTGGAATAATTTCTGTGATAAAACAAAAACACTTGAAATTTCTAATGCCTGCAAAAAAGACTCCAAGAATTAAAGATGCCATTTTACAATAT